>NZ_FWWY01000001.1:3319010-3612359 GCF_900176145.1 Sulfobacillus thermosulfidooxidans DSM 9293
ATCATATTAATAACGCGCTCTGTCTTGTCCCGGCGAAATGGTCGACCCATTTTTTGAAGTAAATCGGGATGCGCATGTTGAAGGGGCATGTCAAGATAAGGAGCTACCACAGGCAAATCTCTCATCGCGTGCACTAATTGCGGAGTAATTTGTGTGGGATAGCTGTACATAATACGCACAAAGACCAAATCAGGAATTTCCTGCAAAGCGTATAACAACCGGGGAAGCTCGGGATGTCCATATAAATCATGGCCCCAAATGGTAGAGTCTTGAGCAACCAAGATTAATTCACGGACTCCTGATGCTACGAGTTGTCGTGCTTCGCCAATGATGTCTTGAAGAGGTCGACTCCGGTAGCCTCCACGCATTTGAGGAATAGCACAAAAACTACAGCTGTGATCGCATCCTTCGGCAATTTTTAAGTAAGCTGTGTAATGGGGAGTGGTGAGTTTGCGGGACGTCTTGACGCCACTCACCGGCATTTCTCCCCAAAAATGGGGTCGTGTACCGTGCAATGCCCCTTCCACCGCTTCCACGATCCGGTGGAACTCACCGGTGCCGACCATGGCATCGACCTCCGGCAAATCGTCCCACAGGGTTTGTTGGTATCGCTGGGAAAGGCATCCCGCCATGACGAGTGCTTTAAGTTGTCCCTTTTCGCGATATTGATTCATTTCTAATATGGTATCGATAGATTCTTGTTTAGCGGAATTAATAAATCCGCAGGTATTGACAATTAACACATCGGCTTCCGTGGCTTCAGGAGTTAATTGATAACCAGCTTCTTCTAATAGTCCGAGCATCACTTCGGAATCTACTCGGTTCTTGGGACAGCCTAATGAAACCATCCCAACTTTCGTCGTCACGACAATCACCTCGCACGTATCATAGCGTAGCCACGCGGGAAAATAAAGAGGCAAACTCTTGTGGACGTTCTATTTGCAAAGTTTGCCAACTATGATGCTACTATGCAGGACATTGCGATCGTTCTCCCTGCTATGAGCATGAAGGAGGTTTTTATTGTGCGCATTGTCACAGTTAGTCGCAAGGTGCTGCGTTACGTGATTGTTGCCGTGATTATGGCTACGGTGATGAGCGTCGGATTATGGGCCACCGATCACGACATGACGACGTCAGCACACGCTGCCACATTACCCGCCCAAGACCGGTACTCGCTGCGAGATGTTGAAACCAACCAAAAAGTCGCCGCTTTGACATTCGACATCTCATGGGGAACCGTCATGCCTCCCAAAGTTCTTGCGATTTTAAAAACCGATCACGTCCCTGCCACTATTTTTGTCTCCGGTCCCTGGGCCAAACAACATCCAGATATTGTCAAAGCCTATGCTCAGGCTGGCATCGAAGTCGAATCGCATGGTTGGGCACATGTCAATTATTCGGGACTATCCAACCAAGGCATTGTCGATAACCTGATGAAAACAGATCAGGTTATCCAACAAATCACTGGGCAAAAACCGAGTTTTGTTCGACCGCCGAATGGCGATTTCAATAGTCGCTCCATTTTAGCAGCGCGATCTGTCGGCTATACCACGGTCACATGGGGAACGGACTCGCTTGATTGGATGAATCCAGGCGTTGCCACCATTATTCGACGCGTGACCACCCGCATTCACCCCGGCGATATTATCCTGATGCATGCTTCAGACACATGCAAACAAACCGATATAGCCCTTCCCACAATCTTGCAATCATTACGTGAAAAGGGCTATAAGTTGGTTACGCTTAAACAATTATTGACCTATGGCAAACCTATTTACCGCGGCTAAACCGGGACCGGAGCCATTGCCAGAATGATTGATGCACCGTTTTCACGCCATCAGCCTCCATGGTTTCCAAACTTGCCACGTAAGCGGGTTGGCCGGTGGCAATCACCGAGACAAAACCCGCTGGTTGATGGCGTTTAACGGGTGCACTCAACAAAATCGGGCGAACATAGATCTCATAAGTTTCTTGATTCGGCAAAGACAGCCATAAGGGTTTTGTTACCTGCACTGGCACGGTAGGGGTTTGGCCTTTTTGCACGGGAATTCGTGCCACTTCTTCACCCGGCCGCATAATTTCAGTTGTCGACCAGTGTTCAAATCCCCACACCAATAAATTCTTGGCATCCGCATAACGATCCTGACTATGTAAAACCACAGCAATTAAATCTTGACCATTTCGTGTAGCGGACGCGACTAAGCATTTTCCGGCTGCGTCCGTTGTTCCGGTTTTGATGCCGGTAGCATCGGGAAATGTGTAGAGTAACTGGTTGGTATTGTGCAAGGTTCGTTTCGTTTTGTGACGCAGCTCCATGATATGGCCTTCCCGGGTGCCCACAATCTTGCGAAATACGGGAAGGGTCATAGCATATCGTGCAATCAACGCCAAATCGTAGGCGGTCGAAAAATGCCCGGGCTTCGTTAGGCCATTGGGATTCTCGAACTGGGTATTGAATGCGCCTAATTCTTGGGCTTTCATATTCATTTGAGCCACAAATTTTGACACCGAACCAGCATCTGCTTCAGCTAAGGCTACCGAGGCATCATTGCCTGACCTCATTAATAGCCCATAAAGCAGGTCATAGACGGTATATTTTTGCCCCGGGGCAATGTGCAGTGCAGATCCCACGGTGTATGCCGCATTTTTGGATATCGTCACGGTCTTGGATAGATGACCATGTTCAATAACTAAAATAGCTGTCATCATTTTAGTCACACTAGCAGGATCCAGTTGTCGAAACGCATCTTTCTCATACATGATCGCCCCAGTACGAGCATCCATCAGAATGGCCCCACGCGCGGTGATATGCGGACCTTGTTGAGAAACGACATGAGACCGAGAAACGGACCTGGAAACCGAAGGTTTTGCGGAATGGTGATAAGCGGCTGGTGTTGTTGTCAACCCAACCGCTAAAAGTGTGGAAACTAAATTCAGCATGCTCTTCCCTCACTGTCGGTTTTTCCTTATTGTGACCGACTTCATGAAAAGCATGCGATTAGCCTTGGAAGGTCATATCGAGTACGTAGCTCGGACTTGGAAGCGGAACATTCTGTCCATCAACACTCACGTTCACCGCATGAGAACCCAAGATCACGCCGACCGACTGTGACCCACTAAATGTCACATGTTGTCCTCCATAATACAATTTACCTGGCTGGGGCACCCCATTCACGATGCCTTCGACCCAGCAATCATTGGTAAAGCTTAAACTGACAGAAATAGGTGTCTTACTGACAGTGTAATTCGCATAAAAAAGTTTCCCACTTTGGCTCGTGGTCTGAAGGCTAATATTCACCGAGCTGGCGCTTGTATTATGGTGTGATGCGGAAGTTGTCCGCTTTTTGGAATGATGCGTTGTCGAGGGCTCGACCGGTTTGGTGGCCACATGCGCATGAGTATGATGGGAAGAATGCTGCAGCATAATAAGTCCCCCCACAAAGAGCACGGCCAATGCCGCTAACAACCACACCAAGATAGATGGGCTTGAATAATCGGGGGCTTCTCCCGGTTCGCGACTAAACCGGCGTTTGCGCGGAGGGGGTTCTGAACGCAATGAACGGCTCGTGCTATGCGTATATAATCCTGTTCTGGCCAAAGGCTCCATCGGCAAAATGGGAGGATGATCGATGGGCTGTCCAATTTGACGCCGACGTTCTTCCACCAGTGCGTCCCCATCGAGATCGACCAGTCGCCCATAATTCTTTAAAAATCCTTGCCCATAAACTTCTCCAGGCAAATCATCCCACCGGTTTTGTTCCAAAGCGAGAATATATTCGCGACGGATATGCAAGGCTTCACTGACTTGATCGATAGATAGACGCCGCCTTATGCGGGCCTGATTAAGAACTTGGCCAATGTTAATCGGTCCGTTATTGGCTGACGTATCCAATGTGTTCTCTCCCTTCTTATTCCCGTTCCCGTTTTTTGAGAGGCTCGGTGACATAGGCCTTATGGTATACGTGTCCATTAAACGGCATTAAGGCCACAAGCGATTAAGTGTTCGCGCAAAAGGAATTGTTTCACGAACATGATCCAACCCACAGATCCACGCCACAACCCGTTCAAGCCCCATCCCAAAACCACTATGGGGAACAGAACCGTAACGTCTAAGGTCAATATACCAGCTATACACCGCGGGATCCAGGTGATGCTGACGGATTCGCTCCTCAAGAAGAGCTAAGTCATGAATCCGTTGGCTACCCCCAATGATTTCACCGTATCCTTCGGGTGCAAGCATATCCGCAGCCAGGGCTAACTCAGGATTTTGCGGATCAGGCTGCATATAAAAGGCCTTTAATGACACCGGAAAATGGGTGACAAACACGGGGCGATCAAACATTTCCGCTAAAGCCGTTTCATGGGGAGCTCCCATGTCTTCTCCCCATTTGAGATCAAATCCCACGGACCGTAAGCGCTCAAGCGCTTCATTATACGTAATACGCGGAAAAGGCGGTTTCACCTGTTGTAGGCGCGTAATATCACGCTCGATGGTCTGTAATTCATTGTGCCGGGTTTCCAAAACATATTGCACGATGTAACTTACCAGTTGTTCTTGCCACATCAAATTCTCTTCGAATTCACAAAACGCCATTTCCGGCTCAACCATCCAAAATTCCATTAAATGCCTTCTGGTTTTTGATTTTTCTGCCCGAAAGGTCGGTCCAAAGGAATATACCCGACCTAAGGCCATGGCTAAGGCTTCCATGTAGAGCTGCCCGGACTGCGACAAATAGGCTCGGTCATCAAAATAATCAATGGGAAATAACGTCGTGCTGCCCTCTGCAGCGGCTGGAGTAATCACGGGCGGATCAGCCACGATAAAACCATTGTCGTCTAAAAACTGGCGGGTAGCATGGATTATGGCTGCCCGAATACGCAAGATCGCGGCTTGCCGTGGACTTCTAATCCACAGGTGACGATGATCCATCAAAAAGTCCACCCCATGCTCCTTAGGAGCTATCGGGTAATTATCACTAAGGCTAATGACCTTCAGTGACTCCACTTCCAATTCGACTCCGATGGGAGCCCTTTTATCGGCATGAAGATGGCCACGAACCTGTACAGCGGTCTCTTGGCTCAATTCTGACCAATTGTTTACTCCCTCTAACAGCGCGTCGGGGCTTTTCACCACACATTGAATCACCCCTGTACCATCTCGCACGACAATAAAATGAATCTTGCCAGAAGACCGGTAATGCGTCACCCAGCCTTCAATCGTGACGTCCTGCCCTACATAGTCTGCACTCGCATTGATGTAAACTTTGTTCATTCCTGTTAAAAGCCCCCATGCTCCATATTGCGAAAGATAACAAGCCGCTGAATTTGATTGGTGCCTTCATATATTTGTGTGATTTTTGCATCGCGCATCATGCGTTCTACCGGATAATCCCGAATATACCCATAACCACCTAATAATTGCACAGCATCCGTCGTCACCCGCATGGCCGTGTCCGAACACATCAATTTGGCCATGGCTGAATACCGCGTAACCTCTTTGCTAGCGTGACTCTCAAATCCCGCCGTTTCAATGATTTCCGCTGCGCGATACAACAATTGTCGGCTGGCTTCAATTTGGGTTTGCATATCCGCCACCATAAATTGCAAGCCTTCAAATTGGCTCAAGCTTGTACCAAATTGCTGACGTTGATATAGGTAATCTAAGGCGACATCAAGAGCCCCTTGGGCGATCCCTAGCGCCTGCGCCGCGATGCCTGGCCGTGTGCGGTCCAACGTGCGCATGGCTATTTTAAAACCTTCGCCTTCGTCTCCCAAACGATTGCTGGCATCGACCAAGACGTTATCAAATAACAATTGTGCGGTTTGAGATCCCTTAATTCCCATTTTCTTTTCAATGCGCCCAACCATGACACCTGGCTGATCAAGTTCCACGATAAATGCTGAAATCCCGCGTGTCCCTTGGGACGGGTCTGTGGAAGCGAAAACGACCATCGTCTTAGCCAGTCCGCCATTGGTGATAAAGACTTTACTACCCGTTAGACGATAATGATCGCCCTCACGAATGGCCCGTGTTTTGGTTCCTCCCGCATCTGACCCGGCTTCTGGTTCTGTTAACGCAAACGCAGAAAGTCGTTCGCCCCGCGCTATGGCCGGAAGATATCGGCGCTTTTGGTCTGTGTTGCCTGCAATAAGAATCGGCATTGCCCCCAGATGTTGTGCAGCAATGATGAGAGCGGATGTTGCACAGACGCGGGCGATTTCTTCCACGGCTATGCAAAATGTCAATAAATCGGCCCCACCCCCACCATATTCTTCCGGCATAGCCACGCCGAGTAATCCATATTCTCGAAATAACTCGACGATGTCCCATGGAAATTCGCCCGATTCGTCGATCTCTTGAGCACGCGGTTTGACTTTATCTTCAGCCAGCCGTCTGACGGTTTCCCGAAATAGTTGCTGTTCGTCAGTTAATCCAACATGAGTAAGATTTGCCACGGGTGCTTCCCCCTGTCCGCCAAATATTCCAGTTTATTTTAGCATGTTTTCCATCTTGCCAGGAGCAACACCCCATTTTCTCAGGCTATCACCTCATTGCTTGGCGTTGGAGATGATCGGTTTCCAGTTCCCCGGTGTAAGAATGTTTTCCATCATACGTGTTGGGATTTTCTTTGTGTGATTTCGCGAAATTCGGTAAAATAGACGGTAAACCCGTAGTCATACGGAAAAATATTTGTGGCCAGTCCATTAGGTAGGTCTATAGGGGGTGGCGTCATGCCTGCAAGCCGAGAAACAATCAGCATGCCGATTTTACCAATCAAAGGTATTCTCTTTCCGGGAGCCAAAACCCGGCTACGGATCCAGGATCCCGCGCACAAACTGATGGTGAACTACTGCATTCAACAAGACACCGCGCTATGTGTTTGTAAAGAACGAGTGAGTGATGATAGTCGGTCCAACGCACAAGAAATCGAACCATCGAACATCGGCACATCTGCGCGCATTTTGCAGGCCCAAGACGTCGAAGATGGTTCCATGGATCTCGAACTGACAGGTATTAGCCGCATTAGCCTCTTATCATACCGGCATGGCAATAAATATATGGTCGGTCAATTTAAATATCTTCCTGATTTAGACGATTCTGTGCCCACGTTGTTAATTGACGAAGCCATTGCATTAAGTTCGGAAATTTGGAGTTTTGTCACAACCGAAAGAACGCGTCCGCAATTGCCGACTGAACCTGAAGCGCTATCCTATTGGATCGCCGCCCATGTGCCGCTCACGGTCGAAGCGCAACAAGAATTGTTAGAATTGCGTACAACCCGGACGCGATTGGCGAAAGAGGTTTCGATTTTAAGGTCGCTCATGGATCATATGCGAACCGAACAAACCAGTTGATCACGATAATTTTTAACGAAAATCATCGGACGTAAAAATCCTCTCAAGAACCGGCAAAATGTGGTGCACAATCACCGATGCCCAGTACCGGCGATTCAACGAAAATCGATCAATGTCTGAACGGGGATCGAGGTCATAAAGACTTGCAGAAATCTGGTTAAGGAAAGTCACCGTAAGATTTCCTGCATGATTCTTTCTAGGCCAATGAATTTGAACTGCCAAAGGAAGAGAACGGTGGCGGATGGTCCACAGTCCCGTATGCGAACTAAGCTTATCAATCATCCATGAAGAGCCCAAGCGTATCCGGCGGGGAATACGCATGGCTGGCAGCCTCGGCCAAGAATATCCTTTAAGATTTTCTGTGGCCATTTCTTTCCAACGGCTAGCCTGTGCCCGTTCCATGAGTGACATCCATGTATGCTGTTCACTATAAACAAGGGGTGTCATCACGGACTGTAGATGAAAGATTGGAAAATGATGCATTTCTTGGCGCATGATTTTCACAGCATGCCGAGTCAGAGGCCGCTGATTTAATGTGTAATGCGCCTCAAGCCGGGTACCTTGTTTCCATCGTTTTAAAGATACTTGAGTGGACCACCATGCATTCCAACGGGGGCTAGACCACTGCATTGTCGCCCGTAATCCTCGGGGTTCAGGCCAATGCGAAACTCCGTCCCAAAATTGGGATTGATCGCCGGAAATTTTTAGACCTAACCAGCTCAGTCGGACGGGCAGACCTAAGATGGTGTTGGGATTATGAAGCTGCTCTTGGCGCCAACTGACTTTCACAGGACGCGTGCCTAATCGATTGGCGAGTTGTTGCCACCACAGTTGCAATATGGACTCATGGTTATCTGCCGCATTGATGCGCCATTCCTCCATGCCGTAGGGATGCTGCCATTGTTCAAACACACCAAAATCTGTCCGCGCCGCCTGTTGCAGGCGACCTTGCTCCCACCATTCAATCTGATCCAGAGTCCGCCATGCTGCCGGATCCCAACTATCAATAACATGCGACCAAATCCATGAATTGTGCGGAGCGCGAACAATCACAGTCCGTGGATTCCAGGCAATCCAGGCATCGCCCCCACAGGGGATGAATAGACTATCAGGGCCAGACGCTACCAAAAAATGTAACAAATAACGCCAAGTTAATTGAACCTCCATGGGGTTCAACCAACCTTCCAATTCCAGCGGAGAGTGAGACCATGGTAGCCATGGCTCTAATTGTGTCAGACTTTTTCCCTTTAACAGTAAGGTCCGCGCTGTGATATCTTTTTGAAGTCCTCTGAGCCATTCTTCCGTTTGCTGAACATCTGTCCAAAATCCGCGCGTGATAGTTGAGATGTTCGGCGAGAACTGCGCAATTAATTGCAAGGAATCTCCCACCTATGACCGTTATGACGTTATGACCAGTATATCAAAGTCGTGCCCGTTTCTTCGCCAGATCTATTCATCACGTGTCGTAGTCACCTTTTGGCGAATCGTGCATATGTTTCCAGTAGGAGGGAAAAAGATGGCAAATTTTCAAAGCAACTTGCCGGAGTACGCGTTCGGATCGCGCACTCTCCGGTTTGAAGTCCCCAATATTCGGGGCACCGATGTCAAAGTTTTTCAACGCATTTATGACACCATGTTAGAATTGATGAATCCGCCCCTTGGTCCTATGGGGTCGCGAATCCTCATTGACGGAATCTTTGGTCCAGAAACTCACCAAGCCGTGTTAAATGTTCAAAGTTATTTTGGTATTGGCCAAGATGGCATTATCGGTCCACAAACGTATAACGTGTTGGGCCAAGATGCCAAAGCCTATGGTGGTCCGGCTTTTGGCAGTCGCCTACTGGGTCCTGGTGACCAAGGAGGTGATGTCACCGTTTTGCAAAACCGTCTAAACTGTCTGTGGTACGCGGAAAAATTATTCGACCCTGCTGATGGACTATTTGGCAATCGTACTCAACAAGCTGTATTAGCTTTTCAAGGCGATAATCTCACCTATCGTCATTGGAAATTACCGTTTGATGGAACGGTCGATGCCTCGACGTTTAATATTCTATGGATTTCCACGTTCACTGGCGGTCGCAATTTGTTTGAAGGCAGGAATGGATTTGATACAGCTGGGCTACAAGTGATCTTGAAAAATCTCGCTTTTTATCGTGGACGTGTTGATGGGTATTATGGTCAGGCTACAAAAGAGGCGGTAAAAGCCTTCCAAAAGGTTGCCGGAATTACAGTCGACGGGATTGCTGGTCCCCAAACCTTTCACGCATTAGGTCTCACCAACCGGGTTTTTTGGTATTCGCTTGATGAGCGTCCCCGCTCTCTCATCGGCAACTTGAATACCATTGTCGAAATTTCTTCCACCGTTGATCCCATTAACCACGACAATAATCCCTATGCCATTACTATCGCGCCGTACACGTTCGATGACACTCATACCGTCCTAAAACATGGGGATTTGGTAGTTTCAAACATTAATAACGCATCTGGTGTCATGGGATTAGGCACCACGTTAGAACGCATTGTCAATGGCCAACCTGAGCGATTTTTCGGGGAAGCGAAATCCCCCATTGCTGTCGCCATAAGCAATTTAGGTCCGCCATGGATTGCCGATTACGGTTTGAATCCCAATGGTGCCGACGGTTTAGTCCAAGTCATTACACCGAACGGAACCCTGTTTAGTGGAGGCAATATCCGGCGCCCTTTGTTTGCTGGGCCTTGGGGAATGCAGTTCAATTTTGGGGAGTTTTACGGTCTTACGCCCGCATTCTTTTCAACAAACGTGCTCACGGGCACCATAGACAGAATGACGCATTTTCATCCACCCAATTTTAATGGAGATACCGTAGTCCGGCAAATCGGGTCAGGATTTGCCCACACTGGCACCACCATCTCCACGGTCTTCGGTCCTCAAGGGCTCGTCTGGCTTCCCATAGGTGACGTCCTGTACGTTGCAGACGGAGCCGATAGCCGTATTAGCGCCTTGTCTCCTGCTACAACGACCTCGTCTGATCTTAACAATGGGTTAACTGTTTATCATGGCGCCCCGTTAAATAAGCCAGCGGGGCTGGCGTTAAATCCGGAAAATGGGCATCTAGTTGCAGTAAACCAGGGCAACAATGAAGCCATCGAACTTAATCCGCGGACAGGACGCGTCATGTCACGAAAAACTTTAGACCCCACACCAGTCAATCCGGTGACGGGTCAAGGCTCGGCTTTATTTGGCATCGCCATCGCTGTCGATGACAGTGGCGACTTACTCGTATATTACACCGATGATAATACCAATACGCTCAACTTACTCAAACGCTAAGCGCATCCAGGAGCCTTTATTAGGCTCCTGGATGCGTGTTAATCAATTGTTGGGATGGCGTGAACGCCACACGGGACAAAATGAACCCTAACAATGTACTGGTAATCATGACCGCCGTAGCGAGCACTAGCATCACCATAATCTGTAATTCTACAGCGGAAATGGGATTATCTCCAGCCAAAATAGCTCCTGTCATCATTCCCGGTAATGTGACCAGTCCTACCGTTTTCATTGAATCGAGGGTCGGAATCATTCCGCTTTTTATGGAAGGAGACAGGACCTGTTGAATAGCCGTTTCGGGCGTGGCCCCGAGGCTTAAATACGTCTCGACCCAGTCCCGCTTAATTTTAAGGTCTTCAAGAAATCGGCTCAAAACCAACCCACTGGCAATCATGGAGTTGCCAATAATCATTCCCCCCACAGGAATAACATAGCGAGGAGTCGATTGAATAATGGTCAGGACTAATAACAGGGCTAAAGTTAAAATCGTCCCGGAGGCGATCGCTAAAGTCGTCCACCAAAAAATTCTAGGAATTCCTCGACCTCGTCGACTGGCATTTTGACTGGCAATCAATATCATGAGCAATAACATCAGGAAGGTCCAGTACCAATGGTTAGCTTGAAAGATGACATTAAGCACAAGTCCGACGAGAAACAGTTGCCCAAAGGTGCGTATAGTTCCTTCCAGAAGGTCCCGTTCCAAACCATATCGCCGCACGCGAGAAATTATCATACCCATGGCAATGAGAACCAGCAACAAAATGAGTTTACCCGGTGCCAAAGCTAAATGCATTTAAGACAACACTCCTTGTTGAGAGTTCCCAAAAAACCGCTCAGTAATGTCCTGACCAATTTCATGCCATTGTCCATGTAGAGCAACTGTTCCGGATTCTAAATATAAAATGTCGTCCGCATATCGCTCGACTTCATCCAAAAAATGGCTCACCCAAATAACTGCTAATCGATCCTGCCATTGTCGAAACAAATTTTGAATCAAATCCCCAATTTCAATGCGACTGCGCGGATCTAATGCCGCAGTGGGTTCATCCAGTAAAATAACATCGGGACGGTTAGCTAAAACCCGGGCTAGGGCAACCCGGTGACGCTCGCCTCCGCTTAGTTCACGGGCGGAACGCTGTAAATAACTCTTGGGGAGAGACACCATATCCAGATATTCTTCGGGATTTACTGTTTCTTTCCAAATCCGGGGCCCAGCCAGAATATTGTCCAATACGCTCCCTTCTAGCATCACGGCACCTTGCAAGGCCAGACCCACGCGCTTACGTAAGAGCGGAATTGGCCATTGTTCATAGGGTTTATCCATAAACCATCTTTGTCCCTGGTTAGGATCGTCTAAACGGTTTAAGAGTCTCAGCAACGTACTTTTCCCTGATCCCGATGGACCAACAATCATCATCAGTTGGGAACGCTCGAGTTGAAAAGAAATATCACGAAGAATATCGCTCGGCGCATTGAAAGGCCGAAATACTAAATGTTCGCACGTAATAATACTCATGATGTTCTCGATTTATCGGATAAATCGAGTGCTTATCCCCCTTGCCTGCTCATGTCTCAATCTCATCCCATCTAAAACCGCCACGCACACAAAAACATACCGGTCATCGAAAGTCCATGGGAACGCTGAAATTATTGACGCCATCGGATAATATAGACGCAAGAGGTGACCAATATGGCGGACGTTGATGAAAAAGAACTAGACTTATGGAAAAACTTTTTTAACCAGCATCCTATTGCTTATCAGTTAATGGTCCACACCAAATTATACGGACCTGATACTCCCATGATTGTTCACAAACGATTATTGGGACAACGAAGCGGTTTAAGCATTGAAGAAATTCGCGATAACTACCGACTATTATTAGAATTCGGCCTGATGGAAAAAACATCGGGCAAAGAATTAGACCGTAATCATTTGACTTCTTCTATAAAGAAAACGTTAAAGCGGCGCCAAAAATATCATACGCCCCGAAAAACGCATACCTATTATCAATTATCCCGTAAGGGAGAACTTGTCATCCGCAATCTTCTTCAACGCAATACGCTTGATTCTATGGACGAGCGGTAATGCTGTCAACGATCGCATCAAATAGGGCAATACGCTGTGTTAATGCAATCCGTGCAACCTCCCCGGCCCGTTGAATTTTTACGGCATCGTGATGGCACAAATGATCGACCAGTTTTTTCGCCAAGGGTCCATGACTATCGCTGTCCACAGCGATATGCCTGACAAGATAATAGCGAAAACGTTCCAGTTCCTGGTCATTGCCTAATTGGTCCACGATTTTTAGAAACATTTGGGGAATGATATCTTCGCGGCCAAAAAAGAAAGCTGCCGCCACCTCGTAGAGTTCTCCTGCGGTTGCCAGAGATAAATCCCAGTGTACAAATGCCTTTACCCGTTCATCAATGTTCATCGACTCTAACGCCAATTCCCAGGGTTTTTGATGTTCTAGGTGAGACATCCATGTCATAATCGGACGGATGTCCGCATGGACAGCTTTCATCGCTTCCAGATACAGGCTGAAATGACTGCCATAACCGCCCAGTCCATCTTCGTCAGATTCTTCCCCTAAGACAATTTCATTGACGAACCGGGTATATAGTTCGTTACTCTGTGGGACCCACGGTATGGTTACCGTTGTCAATTCTTGCTGAAGCCTTTTCAAAAGACTCATAAAATCCCAAACGGCAAACACGTGATACTGCATATATCGGCGTAAATCTTCCACGTGCCGAATATGACTATAGACAGGATGTGTCAGTAAAGTCGCGCGTAGTTGTTGCAGGTCATCGTTGATGTAATTATTCACCACTGATCTATCGTCTCCTTAGCCTTTACATCTTATCATAGTCTTGTGCCATCTCTTGAGCAGTGTATACTAATGATAAATGCTGTGCTAGTAGGTGAAACGATGTTAGTGGCATCTCAAAGATTTGAGCGTGTCAATTGGTCCAGTGTGGAGTGGGATATTCGACAAAAAGGCTATTCAATTATACCCAAATGGTTAACAAAAGCTGAATGTTACACGTTAAGAGATTTATGGCAAACACCCGATTGTTTTTGTCCCCCTATAGAAATGGAACATCATCATTTTGGTTATGGACAATACCGGTATTTTCATTATCCCTTACCCGAGTTTCTGCGGCAACTTCGCGAAAAAATGTATCCCTACTTGCGCGATATGGCCCATCATTTGTGGGATACACCCAAGAGCTATCATTACCCAGAAACGCTAGATGAATTTTTAGATATCTGTCATAATGCAGGCCAGAACCAAGCCGGGGTCATGATGCTTCATTATCCCACTGGGGGATACAACTTGTGGCATCAAGACCGTCATGGTTCCCTGCTTTTCCCTTTACAAATCATATTAGTTCTTAGTGAATCGGGGCATGATTTTGAAGGAGGAAAACTCCTCGTGCAAGAAGAATATGCCCATAAGCCGCCAGAGCGCCATATTATTGGCGGCAACATAGGGGATGTTGTTGTCCTCTGTACAGCCAGCCGTCCAAAGCATGGCCACGGTCCAAAAAAATCAGAATTCTATCACGGGGTTTCCAAAGTTACAGCGGGAGAGCGTTATTCCTTGAGTTGTCTCTTTCATGATGAATGACGAACCTTTTCCTTTTCTCTGAAAACAGTGGTAACTCACCCTATAGCATGCCAACACGAGAACAACGATGGGACAAGAATGCCGTGAGCAATGAGCAAATTATTGAACAACTACAATCGTTTGGTTTTTCCCCAATTGAAGCACGGGTGTATTTGACGCTCGCAACTGAAAATGCCGCACTTACCGGATATCAGATTGCAAAAATGGCTAATCTTCCCCGTCCTAATGTCTATCCAGCCCTGAGGCGGCTAGTCCTTCGAGGGGCCTGTGTCGAACAACCGGAAGGCTCTTCTGTTCGTTATATGGCGGTTCCTTTTAGCGTCGTAGGCCAGAGTCATGTCAAGAACCTGCAAATGCAAGTCGAACAATTAGCGCAGATGATTCCCGAGCCTTCCGAAGAAAATATGGTGACGCGGGTCGAGGGAACTGAAGCCTTGCTCGTTCACGGACGCCGACTCATTGAACGTGCCACATTGAGCCTCGATGTAGGCTCTTCGGTGGGATTGATTACCCTTTTTGCCGATGACTTGGCTAAAGCCCGGGAACGCGGAGTCAACCAGCGCTATTTGTGTTTTGATAATTGCCCGGTACCTGGGTGCGGATTATGTGTGGCACCGCTTCCCATCACGTTAGAAAATTTTCGCCAGACTGGATGGCTATCCATGATTCGTGATAAACAAGAAGCCTTAATTGTTACGGGCTATCCCACGCGACCTCAGGTTCTCCTCACCACCATGGAGCCTGTGATTTTTAGTCTCAATATGCTCATTAACTTGCGGGAATCTTTGATTTCCGTGTCGAAATTGCCGCGTTAAAGATTGATATTTTGCCAAGGCGTCCAAGGAACTTGGATAATGAATGGTTGAATCGGTGATGACCAGGATCCGAAACTTCCCAGGTTTTGAAATCCTGGCCCATAACCCGACTCAGTTATCGAAAATCCGGGACCACTAATGCTAAAACTGGCACCTGGTCCTTGCCAAATGACCCCTGAACCTGGTTGCCACGGATGGACCAGATAGCGCTGACGCATGGGTCCCCGAACATCTTCAGTCGTAAACGCCCCTTGCTTCATTAACGTGGGTTCAACTCTAGCTTGGCCCTGAGGCCCCGTCATAATGAGCGCATTGGCACTCGTAATGGCTTGATCATTGGCTTCGACATGTGAAAAGGTTACGGGTTGTGTTCGGGCTAAATGATACAGTGACCCTTGCGTATTCGCTGGATCCTCGAAGATCCATTCCGCAGAGGTTTCCATCCCTTGGGCATATTGTGATGAAACATTCATGGTGACCGTTTTGGTCCGGGTTTGCCCTTGATAATTGGCCGTGATACTCAAATTCCATTGATTAGGTCCAGCAGGGGCAATTGAAGCGGTGATGGTCGACCCAATAGGTACTGTCATAATATTTTGAGCATGGTCGGGAAGTTTTTCGACAAACACGTCGGCTGTTGGGCCATTGGCGGTTTGTTGCTCAATTGTCCCGGTCTGCAACAAACCGCGACTATTGACCCCGCCAAGCCCAATCCATTGGGCCGCAACACCCCGAGCACTCATCAGTTCCGGAACCTGCCAAGAAGCCGAAACGCTTTGGTAAGTTCCAGAATTCACCTCGTATCCCGCCCAATTTTGAGAACTTTGCACCGAGGCTAACTTGGTCACCGGCGCATAGCTCACGGTATTAGCCGTCGGGGAGAGAGATGACGGGACAACATTACGACTCAAGAGATGGCCATGTCCGTATAACAAGAACGCTTCGATTCCGACCAATATTCCACCGGCAACGATTTCCTTTACAATACGTGTATTCATCTGACCAACCTCCTCATTGCCAATCGCCTTCATTCGTTATATCTATCTAAACGCCTAATCTTTGCAAAACTGTTAACAAACGCGACATTTTGCTGAGGGTTGGCTGAATTTCATGTACGTCGTGTCCACAACGCGTTGGCAAGAAGGGGCAAGGAATGGTCAAAACGATGATTTGTGCGAAAATGATTCCCATCATAAAGTTCATACTGATGGGGAATTTGATAGGTTAGTAACTTTTGATGCAGTCGCGTCGCACCATATTGCAATTGAAATTCATCAAAGCGTCCCGCATCAAAGTATAAAAGCTGGAGTGCGGATAAAATGTTCTGAACCCTAACTTGGTCCACGAGTTGAAGGGGATCCCACCGCATCCACTTCTGCCACACGTCCCTGTCCATTTCCAATGTGTCAAATCGCAACGGAAAATCGGCGGGAAAATCTTGCTTGTTCAAATTGGGACTATACACCGCTGCTAAACAAATGATATTCATCGCGCTAATCCAGGAAGAAGGTTTATCGTCGCGCCTCAAAAAAGCGTCGATAAATTGCCTGATTCCGCCTTGACTTTCTATCACTTGATAGGCCTTAGGAAAATCGGGTAGATACGACCATTCAAAGAGCATATCCCCAGAATGCGATGCCAGAGCTTGAAATAGCTCAGGACGCATAATGACAGAAACCAGAGCCCCAAATCCTCCCGACGATTTTCCGACCACAGCGCGGGCAGAAACGGCAAAGCTGGATTCAATTTGGGGACGCAGTTCATCCCATAAATAGGTCGCGTAAGGACCCGTCACAGGAGAATCTAAATACTGACTTCCCCCAAGTTTTGTAAAGCAATCCGGTAGGACCGCGCGGATCGGACGCATTCCTTGATGAGTCAAGCGGGTTAGACGATCCAAAAAATTTTCTTGCCAGGGATTGTGGTTTAAGTACGCGATTCCCCGGCCCGTGTATCCGGTCAACACCCATATCATGGGGAGTGGCTCATCAGGGGGAATATCCTGGGGTGACAGAACGACCGTTGTTCGTTGCGTGGGATCTCCTAACAAATTATCCTTTAAAGAGACACTATCTAACGTAACAAAATGTGCCTCATATCTATCACTTCTCATGATCCTCATAAATTCCTTCTCGCTCTAACTGTTGATGTGCCCACGCAATAATGCCGTCGTCGCCCGGGTGAATGGGCGGACTTTGCGTAATGCGTTGCCACGTGATAACCACTTGATCATGCTGCCCTAATTTTTCGTAGGCTTTGGCTAACGATTGCAGGACTTGAGGCAATGAATACTTATCCTCATCCGGAACCAGAATGCGTTTCCATTTCCGTTTTTGGGAGGTAATCTCGGTTGCCTTTTGATACTGCTGAATAGCCTCTTCAATCCGGCCCAGTCGCATCAATAAATCGCCCAAGCGTTTACGGGCTGGTATTAAGTCTTTTTTTATGCGATTCGCCATTCGATATTCGCGAATAGCATCTTCGATCCGGCCTAAATCTTCATAATGAACGGCGCGTAGATAGTGCGGTTCCGCTTTATCAGAGAATTTTGTCGCCACAATATCTCCCTCCTGCCGTTATTGTAGCACCGCTATGAGGATGACGCAGCAGGAGTGTTCGAGCTCCTCACCAAAGGTATCCAATGCCGTTCATGAGGGAGTTGATAATAGACACGTCCCATCCAATCAGGCTGTTTCGGATTAACTACAATTCCTATAAGAGTGTTGCGGGGTAAAGATAATCCCATCAGGCTTACACGCCGCCGCATAATATAGACGGTCATCGGATGATGATGTGGAGATTGGCTTAATCCAATTAATAAGATATAGTCTTTAGGTTTTAGACGGTGGTCAATCCATGCCACAGCGCGTGGATATCCACTGGCTCCGATTCTTGGGGCCAATACCGCACCACACCCCGTCAAAACCAATAACGCACCCAACACCGTGATGAAAGAGACGATTCCTTTCATATCGTTCTCCCTCCCTTCTCAACTCTTCTCTTCTATTTTAAAAGTTTTATGAGCCGGCAAACATTTCTTTGCGCCAAGAAATTCGTGACCGCTTGCTATAATAGTTGAAAATCTATGAGTTTTTCAGGACAATAGGCAAAATAGAACGGTTGTTTGTGACGTGCGATGTCCTAGTAACTCATCACTTGATCTGATTGTTAGACAATTTAAATCATTGAAGACGTTAAGAAACTTTAAAGAGGAAGGCATAATTATTGTGAGTTATGATATTGTAGTCGTCGGCAGTTTAGTCGTTGATCTTCCGGTTTATTTAAGTCACAGTCCCCATTTAGGGGAAACCATAGTGGCCAAAGACTCTCATGTTTTTCCTGGGGGAAAAGGACTCAATCAAGCCGTTCAAGCCTTCAAATTGGGAGCCCGGGTGTTCTTTGTGGGACCTATAGGCCCCGATCCGCTTGGAGCGTTTATGCAACATGCATTAGATGATATCGGCCTCAAGGATCGCATTTTGCTGATGACCGATACTATCACTAGCTATGCCGTTCCGGTTATTACCCCCGATTCCCATTACATCATTCATGTACCGGGAGCCAATCAGCGCATTACAGCGGAGGACCTTTTAACATTTCGAAATTCATGGCCACAAAGTCGCATCTTACTCCTTCAAGGCGAATTGACCGAAGCTGCTAATATGACCGCCATTGCCCTCATGCGTCATATGAATCCCCTTATTTTGTTAGATCCTTCGCCAGTTGAACACATTAGCGACGCATTAATCCAATCTAGCCACATCTTAACGCCTAATCAAGAAGAGTTATCCCAACTCGCGTTACGCTACGGGTGGACTTCTCAAAATCCTCTATGGATTGCCCAACAGTTGCTAGCCAGATTTTCTAATCTCCATGCGGTTGTGGCCACTCAAGGACGTGAGGGCATTATATTGGTGACGAGGGATCATACACATCACATTCCAGCACTTTCTATTGAAGAAAAAGATCCCACTGCAGCCGGAGACGCTTTTAATGGCGCTTGTGCCTATGCCTTGAGTCAAGGCGATTCATTGTATAATGCTTGTGTGTTTGCTAATACTGTCGGAGCTTATGCGGCCTCTCACTTGGGTGCCGTTACCTCTTTGCCGTCTTGGAATGACCTTAAAATTTTCTCCTCCCAGGGAAATTAAGAATTGTCTTTTAGCGTACTAGGTCGTGATCGTCCTCTGAAGTGCCGAAAATAATGTAAAGCGACCGGAGTAAGGATTCCTAACCCGCCCAGAATCACAAAAAACACATCCACCTGTTTAAATCGCTCCATCACCGCCAGAATTTTTCCACTAAAAAAATATCCCGATAAGGCCCATGCACTCACCCACAGGACTGCACCCACCATGTTTAAAGGAATAAAGCGCGTCCAACTAATGCCATTGGCTCCAGCAATCCATCCATTTAACTGGCGAAGACCATCAATAAATCGCGCAATAACCACTAACCATACGCCCCGGTGTAGAATCCAATGATTGAACCGTCTAAGCCACTCTTGGCGTAAACCGACATACCGGGCAAAACGGATAAGCAGGCGGTGACCGAATCGTAATCCCAAAAAATATCCCAGTGTATCCCCAACAATGCCCCCCAAAGACGCGGTGATGATGACGTCCACAATATTGAAGACGCGCTGACCTGCTAAAATACTGGCCGTTAGAACAATCGTCTCGCCAGGTAGAGGTAAACCAAAGTCTTCTAACAAGACCCCAAAGAAAATGGCAAGATATCCATAGTGGTGCAAAAAAGGTTCCACAGCCCGTATGAATCCTGGCAGAGCGACAGTATGATGCATAATCCCTCCGGTCAACAACTTGACGTCCGATATGACTTCTCTTTCCCATAATGCCGGCATCAAGTGAGAACGAGATGAAAAATTCCAAGCATAAATTCTTTATGATATTGCATAAAGATGCATATTGCCGTACACTGATAGAAAATTTTTAAGGAGCGATCTGTGTGCTCATTCGAGCAGCCCGTCCCGAAGATTTAGAAGATATTTACCAACTCGTCACGTATTACGCGAATCAAGGTGCGTTACTTCCTCGCACGCGCGAATCGTTGGTTGCTCATTTGCCTCATCTGGCCGTGGCCTATCAGAACAGTCGGTTGGCCGGGGTTGTCGCCCTTCATCGTTTAGAACCGACAGTCAGTGAAGTGCGCTCACTTGCTGTCGATCCGGCGTTTCACAAACAGGGCATTGGTCAACAACTTGTTCTTTATGCGGTCCATCAAGCTGAAGCTGAAGGTTATCATAAGGTTATCGCGTTTACCCGGCAAGTGACCTTTTTTGAACACTGTGGTTTTCATGCCGTGCCGCGTGAAAGCGTTCCTGGAAAATATTTTATTGATTGCGTCGGGTGCCCCATGTTAACGCATTGTGACGAGATTGCCATGGAAAGAGTGTTATCCGTGGACTCGACTCGCACATCGCTCACGGCAGCGCCGGCGTCCTTGACCTAATCACTCAGATCCGCAATCTTTCTAATGCCGTGCGATGATCGCATAGACGCTCAACCACAATGGAAGCATTTTTCTTCATCCAGTTAAATGGAAAATTTTATGAATACTTACGCGGCCGCGCCAATGCCTGGCGCGCCGCGTCATAAGGTTTACTCCACTTGATACCCCGCTGCAATCACGGCTTGTTTGAGTTGCTCCAAAGACGTCTTGCTTTCATCATATGTAACTTTAGCTAATTCTTGGTCGAGACTTACGGACGCCGTTTTGACGCCGTCAACGCTTTTTAAAGCATTCGTAACGGTCATAACACAATGGTTGCAGGTCATACCTTTAACTCCGAGGCTCACTCGTTCCATTAAGATCCTCTCCTTTTCTCGTCTCCCCGTTTATTGTCGAACCCGTGCCCACGATTTTTATACGGGCCATCTCACGCCTCATCAATAACCATATGACGGAGCGTTAAAGAATTCGTCACAACCAGGACCGAGCTAAAAGCCATGGCGGCTCCGGCCAGGGCTGGTGAAATATAGCCAAAGGCCGCTAAGGGAATACCAATAATATTATAACCTAACGCCCAAAACAGATTTTGACGAATTTTTCTCATGGTCCTCTGCCCGATCGCTAATGCTTTCCATACAGTCATGATATGGGGTTTAACCAAGGTCACGTCGGCCGTATGCACGACCACATCATTTCCAGTCGCCACAGCTATCCCCACAAAAGCTTGGGCTAATGCAGGCGCATCATTAATCCCATCTCCGACCATGGCCACATGCGCACCAAATTTTTGCCACAGTTCGACTAGACGCGCTTTTTCTACTGGGGACAACTCCGCATGCACATCGCGAATACCTAGCGACCTGGCCACGGATTGTGCGGAGATTTTTCGGTCACCTGTTAACATACTGACGCGGTAACCATCTTTGACTAATCGTTGTAAAGTTCTTCGCGCATCATCCCGAATCGGATCAGCAATAGCAAGAGCGCCATACACCAGCCCACCAACCGCTACAAAAACGATCGTAGCGCCGCGTTTCATTAACGATTCCATCGGCACCTGATCCCATTCGCCGGGCAGAGAGACACCGTAATCGGCTAGCAGGGTCATATTCCCCACCAGTACCGTTCCTTGACCGTCCGAGGACTCGGCAACCATCCCTTTGCCCGGCTCAGTAAAGATGTCGTCTACGCCGGGAACATGCTCTAAGGATCCTGCAACTTCTTTTGCCCGCTCTACTATCGCCCGACTCAACGGATGATTGGACTCTTTTTCGACGCTGGCTGCCCAATAAAGCACATCCTCTGCTTTCACACGACCTACCGGTAAGATCGCAATCACCTGGGGACGTCCAGCAGTCAGCGTACCCGTTTTATCCAGTGCCACATGATCAACCTGACTAAGTCGTTCCAAGGCTTCACCATTCCGGTACAAGATGCCATGCCGCGCACCGACTCCAGATCCCACCATAACTGCGGTGGGCGTGGCTAATCCTAAGGCACAGGGACAGGCAACCACTAACACGGCAACCCCATGCAGTAAGGCGTCTGACCACTCCCGGGTTAAGACTCCTGTCATTAAAAACGTTATTACGGCCAATCCCATCACCGTGGGCACAAATACATTACTGATTCGGTCAGCAAATCGCTGAATCGGGGCCTTCCCTGCCTGAGCGTCTTCTACCGTACGCACAATTTGGGCCAAGACTGTATCTTGACCAATCTTTTGTGCCGTCATAACAAATGCTCGTTCACCTTGGTGGATAGTTCCTGCCATGACACATTGTCCCCGCTCACGGAGCTGCCATTCGGGTTCACCCGTTAATAACGACTCATCAATGAGCCCTTGACCCTCTCGAATGATGCCGTCGACCGGAATTTTATCCCCCGGTCGGATCTGAATCTCATCGCCAATTTGAATTTGATCAATGTCTCGCCATTCAAATGCATTCTGTCCAGGAGATCTCACCGAAGCTTTTTCCGGACGTAAAGCCAATAAATCGGCAATGGCTTGGCTAGTTCTCCCTTTTGCGACGCTCTCCAAATACTTTCCTAATAGAATCAAGGTAATTAATGTGGCCGAAGAATCAAAAAACAACGGTCCATGTGTGATCCAATTTACTGTCGAGAATCCCCAGGCAGACAATGTTCCCATCGCCACTAACACATCCATATTGGCATTACCATGGCGCAGATTTTGATAAGCTCGGTGGATAAACGTTAATCCCGGACCCCACTGAATAATCGTCGCCAAAACAAATTGCCACGTGGTATTCCCCAACCACTTAGGCCCTATGGGAACAATCATATGCAGCATGATAAGCCATAGCGGCACGGTCAGACTAAAAGACAATAATAGGCGATAAAAGGCCCGGATCCTCTCTTGCTCCTTAGGATCTTTGCCTTGAGAATTCCTTAACGAGACACTAAATCCGTGATCTTGTAATGTCCTCACCACATCGTCTATAGATATAACTCCTTGCAATAACGATATGGTGGCTGTCGAATCGGCCACATTCACAATCACCTTATAGACGCCATAAATAGCCAGGCATGTCATTTCAAACTTCATTCGTAGGGGTGTCTCATCGACTCCCCACACAGTCAATTGGTAGTTTTCAAGGCGCACATGATAACCGATTGCGTTGACTGCATCGACAAATTGGCGGGGACTCACTTGATCTGGATTGAAAACAATATTGGCCTTTTCTAACGCTAAATTGACTTCTGCTCGCCCGACCCCCGGTAAGTGATTCAATTCCTTTTCTACCCGCAAGGAGCAACTGGCACAAGTCATCCCGCCAATGTCTAAGGTAATTTGATTCCGGGATTCGCCAGGGGAGACTTGTTGCGCCATCTATGCCACCTCTTTTTCAACGCGTTGGCGCGATAGTCAATGATCTATGGACACATAATTGATTAATCACTGGCAGCGTTGTCCAATATTTTTATGTTGTATGGGTATGCCTTTTTGCCTGTATCATGTCTTAAAAAACTCATGATTTTTTGCTGAAGTCAAAAAACTTCTCGGTCAAGAAGACTTTTCTTCAGCGTTTCTAATTATCTGTATAATGGAATTGTTAAATCTTTTTTGGCTTTTATGATGTTAATTCTGAAAGGAGGCTGCGGTAATGGAAGTGCCAATGTTGCCCATGCGCTTTTTACATCGTGCCCGGTCCCTCTATCCTCGCAAAACAGCAATCATTTGTCATCAAGTGGAAGAGACCTATGAAGACTTTTCCCAACGCGTGAATCAATTATCCCGGGCCCTTCACCGTGTTGGGGTAAAGCAAGGAGACCGCGTTGCCTATTTGGCACTTAATTGTCACCGGATGATTGAAGGATATTATGGCGTTCCTCAAATTGGCGCCATATTATTATGCCTTAATATTCGCTTGCATCCTGAAGAAATTGCATTTATTATCAATGATGCTACGCCCAAAGTCCTTGTTGTCTCACCCCAATTACTCCCCTTATGGACCGCAATCCAAGACAAATGCCCGAGTGTTCAACACGTCTGGCTCATGGAGCCCAGTCCATCTCCTAGTCCCTTCCCAACCTATGATGACATGCTTGCTTGTGAATCTCCTGATGCCCCCGAAGTGCCCGTCATTAACGAAAATGACGTCGCTGAACTTTTTTACACATCAGGAACGACCGGATCCCCCAAAGGAGTGATGATGACCTATAGAAATTTATATGCTCATGCTCTCAGCACATTGGCCACAGTCAACTTTAATGATGAGGTCATCCAGATTGTCGGCACAGTTCCTCTTTTTCACGTCAACGGATGGGGTTCTCCTCATTATTTAGTAGCGGTCGGAGCGACCCAAGTTGTGGTCCCACGATTTGATCCTGAACTATTTGGTGAGGCTGTCCAACGAACTCGTGCCACACATGCGCTACTGGTCCCGACAATGTTAAATAGCTTGTTAAATTCACCGGCTGTGGAACATTACGATTTCTCTTCGCTGCAGCAAATTCTTTTAGGGGGAGCAGCCACCGCCTATTCCCTTATCGAAGAAGCGCGTAACCGTCTAGAATGTGAATGCATTGTGGGTTATGGCCTAACCGAAACTTGCCCCATAGTTTCCATTGCCTATGTCAAGTCATCTCTAAAGACCTTGCCACGCTCAGAACAAAACCGGTTGCAATCATTAACCGGTTTACCAGCCGTAGGTATTGACGTCGAAATTTTTGATTCGTCTGGACAGCCCTTACCGCATGACGGTCAACATCCCGGGGAACTCGGCGTGCGAGCTGATAGCGTGATGAAAGGCTACTGGAATCGACCTGAGGACACTGCTAAAGCATTTCACAATGGATGGTTTTTGACAGGCGATGTGGCCGTTATTGATTCAGAAGGCTACATCAATATTGTCGACCGCAAAAAAGATATTGTGATTTCAGGCGGTGAAAATATCTCCAGTTTACATGTCGAAGACGTTTTATATGCGCATCCTGATATCTTGGAAGCTGCGGTAATTGGCATTCCCGATCCGAAATGGGGAGAAATTCCCCATGCTATTGTCGTGCCCAAAGCAGGCCACAACATTTCCCTTGACCAATTGCAAGCATTTTGCCGGGAACGCCTAGGAGGATTTGAGGTGCCCAAATCGTGGGAAATCGCAGAAAGTCTACCCAAAACGGGCACTGGAAAAATCATGAAGCATATCTTACGGGAGAAGTTTCGGTCCCCATCACGATCGTAATGACCATAAACTGCCTTGTTCGTTAAGAGGTATCGGAACAAGGCAGTTTGCCTTTTCTTTTAATCCTTACGATACACTTCATAGCCTTTAGGACTCCAGATGAGCTTTTGTGCTTGGATATCCATGTGGGGCCATAGAACCGAGGAAATCCTGTTAAACTCGGTTGTGGAGCCGGTCGTATAAAACGTTAATGATCCCCCTGAAGAAACGCGTAGCGGCCCCAATACGTCTTGTAAATGCTTGGCCGTTTCATAACCCGGATCAACAATCACAGCCCGGTTTCCCACTTCCTCATAAAAAATCCGTTCCATATGCGGGAAATGAGTACAACCTAAGACCACGGTATCCACTTGATGCCTGAAAACTGTATTTAGACATTCTCGCACAGCCATGCGAGCCTGCTCAGTTTCGGTTTGTCCGGATTCCGCCATGGTCACCAATACCGGGCATGGCCACTGCACGACCTGTGCCTTATGGCTATAGTGTTCAATAGCCTTCCGGTACACTTCCGATTTATAAGTCGCATACGTCGACAATATCCCAATGCGCCCAGAAGCACTTGTATGCACCGCTTTTTCTGCCCCAGGTTGCACAACACCAATGACAGGGACAGGAGATTTGGCCCGGGCAATGTCTAATGCCGCTGCCGTCGCCGTGTTACATGCAATGACCACGGCCTTAACCTCTTGCTTAATAAAGAAATCCAAAAATCGAAGAAATAAGTCACGCACCTCATCTAAAGAGCGTGACCCATAAGGAAAATGATCAGAATCCGCACCGTAAATAAAGTGTTCCCCCGGATAGAGCGCCCAAGCGCGCCGTAAAACGGTTAATCCGCCCTCTCCGGAATCGAAAACGGCAATGGGTCGATTGGCCACAGACATCCTCCTACGGTTCAAGACACACTGGCCCTATTATACCCAAGGCCGATGAGGACGCAATCACTGCTTGCAATTATTTCACGACAGGATGCGTGAGGTGCCGCGTCGGATGAGGTCCGTTTTGCTCCTCGGGAGGAACGATATGCCGAAAAGCGAAATAATATGCTAAAACATTCAGGGTCATAAAGAAAACTGCCCCATAGATGGGAAAGTCTAAAAATGATTCCATTTCACTTCCGCCAATAACGGGAGACAACATAGAGGTCAACTGCGACGGCAAGTTACTAAATGCAGCGACACGGCTCCGGTAACGTTGATCCGCCACGCCCATTGCGTATGACTGCCTCGCAGGCATTCCCAACGAATTAAAGACCATCCGCAGAAGATAACTCAATCCCGCGAGCCAAAACGTTGGCATAAAAGGCATTAGCGCTAGCCAAATAATACTAATAGTCCGGGTATAAGTCACAGCGCGTACAGCACCCAAGTATTGGCTTATTTTGGAAGATAAGAGATAAGGCATAGCAGTGGCCAAATTAATGATGGTGTAAAGGGTGCCTAGTTCCGCCGGTCCTGCACCATATCGCCGATAAAACCAATATGTAAGAAGCGGGCCTAAAAAGCCAAACCCCAGACCATTTAATGCATTGGTTAAACCTAGACGTCCCGTTAACTGTTTGACATTAATCGGCACAGACTCATCAGCCTCAGTTGCCCTCATTGCGTGAGGGGACCGAGACTCGCGGATGGGCCAGGCGACCATCACCATAAAAATCGACAATACGGCGCTAAATCCGAATAACAATTGATAGCTTGTTCCCCATGAAATACCGTGCTCATGCAATAATTCGGGAACGGCCGCGACCAAGGAGCCCAAAGCTCCTGCTAGGACTCCCACAAACGAGATACGGCCAAATACTTTTGTCCGGTTTGCTGGGGTCACTGCTTCCGCCAATAAGGGTTGTTCAGCGGGAAATAACGGTCCCCACGACCCTCCACTGCCAGCCCCTCCGCCTTTGCCGACGCCACCTAAACCCGATGCTAAGACGATAAGCCAAAAGTCTCGGGATGTGGTCATGACGAGACTTCCTAAAAATGATAACAGACTCAAAATAATGATAGCGCGTTTTCTTCCGACTTTATCCCCAAAAATGCCAACTCCCGCCAGCAATAAGACACTGATAATTCCTGACAAAGTCAATACCATCCCAATACGCGCTGCAGAATATCCCGAAACAGCTAAATAAAGCGGAAAAATTACGGTCAAAAATGCCGTAGCAAAACTTCGTAAAGCACGATTAGCATATAACCACTTAAGATTTTGAGACACTGGCATTTCCTCCGCACCCTGCAATTTTCATGGTTAAATATAGCACTCTTTTTTAAACCGTGACATTTTCTCATGTGTTTTGGGAATATCCTTGTTTATCCAATGTATCCATTCTTTCCCATTCGCCGTGATGACAACATCACGCGACGACTCATTCTGCTATGCAAAAAAGACGCCACAGGGCTTGTTGTTTTATCCTTATGCGTAACAAGCCACCCTGCGGCATCCCATAACACTAACGCGATTCTACAGTTCAATCTGCCATAATTCTATGACCAATGTCGAATTATCCATGATAAAAGGGATTAACGCGCGACACAGGAGTGGCAAGGACCCAGTCCCACGAATTCCCCAGATAAATCGTTCCCCCCACAATGACCGGGTTAACAATGCCGAAACGTCCGCCTAAGGTTTCATGGCCTAGCACCTGTCCCGTTCGGGGATTTAGCGCGTAAATAGTGGGACCTGTCGAAACATAGAGGGTCCCCTGATAATACGTGGGAGCTCCCCGCCCAGCTCCAGCAGGTCCAGCATGGGGAACATGCCAGGTCCACAGTAGCCGCCCGTTCGTTAAATTGTACGCTTGATATACACTATTGACCGGGCTGCCCACATAAATGACATGATCATGAATCATGGGAACGCCCCCCTTAAACGCTGGGGGTAATGGGCCCCGTCCCATCTTTGCAGTCCACAAAACATGACCATTTTGGGCGTTAACAGCAAAAAGTACTGTATTTACGGTTTTTTGTCCCGCAATAACTTTGGGATCAGCGACGGCATCCATCACGACTATATGATCGGCCACTGCCGGTGACACGTCACCCATACCGGTATTGACAACACCGGGCTGAGTCACTTTCCAGATCACTTGACCAGTTTTGGCATCAAGGCAATACAGCCATCCCGGCACCGAAAGTGATACATAAACCTTACCGTTCACCACACTTAAACTTGACATATTGTCGATACCACCAACAAAGGTATCCCAGATGGATTGGCCCGTGGACGCATTAATGCAATGAATATGACCACTGCCCGTCGCAAAATAAATGTCGCCATCTTTGACAACAGGTGTGGCCATGGCTTCACCGACCGTTCCATAACGCCACAACAACTTACCAGTTTGCGCATTGAGTGCATAAACGCCATTAAAACTAACATGTTCTCCCCGAACGGCTGGTTGATGAGCCGCATACTTTTGTACCGCGGAAAAATTGAAACCTACACTGCCAGCGGAAATATAAACGATATTGCCAGACACCACAGGATCGCCCATTAAATGATTTCCAACAGGACTGCTACGCCATATGAGATGACCCGTCTTGGCATTGATGGCGTACGCAAAATCATCATCACTTTCCGCGTACACCACTCCTTTAACCACCGTCACACCCGTAGCATTGCCATAAAATTGGGTAATGGTGGGTAAGGCACTTCGCGCCCCATACACACTGGTGTCATAAGCATTAGGGTTAGACAAGGGCCACGCTCTCGCTTCAGAAAAGGACCACGATACACCATGTTTCATCCATGCCGGGGCTGATGAAGACACCGCGAAGGCAGCATTGTGTTGCGCGTTAGCATAAGCATGCGTCCAGGTGACCGGAAAGTACTTTGCTATCCGGGACGAAGGCATATTCTGGGGTAACACGACGCGAGCAAAAGGATTAGCTAATAGACGATTCAGAGTCGTGAAAAGTTGCTTGTCACAGGGTTTGGCTGAGTTTGCCGCACTAACACTTTGCTGTCCACATCCACTTGCCGTTATAAGCATAGTGCCTAATACAAAAGCTGTGAATGCTTGCCGTTTTGTTATCATCCGATTATCATCCTTCCTTCACAAAACACGCCGAATAGCGAAATATCGCCAACACACTGAGGGATGCTCATGACGTGAGTTGTCGAGTAGCCTAAGGCGCGTTCATTCTATGACGAAAGATTTCTGAAAAACTATCGGATCCGCTGCTGATTTAATTTCAACTTGTCTTAGGTTATCTAAGAAGGCTAATTCTGTATCTGCCATGTAAAAAAATATCTTCCTTGTGGCGCTGTTTTGTTTATACTAATAACTAGTACAATTTGCCTATCGCAAAGGAAGGGTCTAGTGGTGAAGATCCCTGCTCAGATTGCTCCTGTATTCTTTGTACGAGCCGTCATTCCAGTAATTTGTTTAACCAGTTTCTTATGTGTTCCCTCACACCCCCTGGTATTTAGCATCATTGCAGTCATTGCGCTTATCGATATCTTGATGCAATTTGTTTCTCATTCGCATCGTCAGGAAGTTAGGGACTCTTATTCCCTAAATGCCTTAAAAGGATCGTGGATTCGGGATTTGACTTATACCTTAACCATATATGGCATCTATTTTCGCTATCCGCAGGTTCCCGCATTGTCACTCAGTCCTGTTGCTGTGGCTGAAGGCATGATTTTTGCGGCCTCACCCCAACTCATCGCAATGTTGTCGCTATTCGGAGGACTCATTGTCATCCGCCGAATCATCTTTGCCTCGATAGGTTTGCCGATGATCCATATCAGCTGGCTCTTTTTCTTGATTACCACATTAATCATGGCGTCTGTCCTAGGATGGTTATTGACCCAGCAACAAGAAACGCAACAACGCCTAGAATTCACTCACCAACAGAGTCGCAAGATTCTTGCCGCCATAATTGACAGAATATTGATAACTAACAAAATCATTTTAGAGGAAACAGAACGTACGCGTTTAGATCACCTTATCAAAGCTGTATGTGATGGAGATGATAATGCCCAAGATTGTGACAGGCTGGGTCAAACGATTTCTCAAACATTACAGCAGCGTCAGCACGCACTAAACCTTTTGACGGAGCGTGAGCGAGAAATCTTGACCTTCATGGCACAAAAAAATCTTTCGTACCGGGCTATTGCCCAAAAACTGCACGTCAGCGAAGGCACTATTCGTGCCCATGCCAGCAATATTATGCAAAAAGCCCATGTACATAGCCGCCAAGACGCGGTGATTTGGGCGCAATCATGGCATCTATTGCCAATTAATGGACCTCTTCGCGAGAAGATCTCTCAACATCATTACGAGACCGAGTAAGCCTGTGCATAGACATCCATTCTAAGCTACAATAATGAAAATGTTGTAGCGGAAGAGAAGAGGATGCAAACGTTTTCGACGCGAGTAAAGTGGGCTTTAGGATTAATTGCTGCCGTATTAACCCTTGGCACGGTGGGATTTCACCAAATTTATCATGTGAATTGGCTTTTGGCTTTTTATTTCATTATCGCCATCATGTCGACCGTTAGTGACTCCCGAATTACGCCCCATGGAACACTCCAGTTGGTCTTCAATGCCATCATTATCATTATCGGGACAGGTGTATGGATTTTTGGCCTATCCCTGATTGTTTCATATTTTTTGGAATCTGATTTGGGTCATTTTAAGGAGCGACGCACAATGCGTGAAATTGAACGCATGATCAATCACTTTGTTGTTATCGGTGCCGGACGTGTGGGAGAAAGTATTGCGCGCGAATTGGTTGATCTGGGAGAGACCGTCGTAATTCTGGATCCCGATCCCACGCGCATCGAACGAATTCGCAATAGTGGACTGCCTGCTTTAACCATTAACGGCTTTAATGCCGATGCATTAAACTTGGCGCATTTAGTAAAAGCGCGAGGTATTGCTCTCGCGTTACCGGATGACGCTCAAAATTTGTATGCTTACTTAACGGCGCGCGATATTAATCCGCATCTTCAAGTGGTGGCGCGTGCTCAAACTCAGGAATCCGCTCATTATTTAAAAAATTTGGGCGTTGACCGGATTATTCTTCCCGACCTCATTACGGGCAGGCGTCTAGCGAGAATGCTTGCCAAACCGGTGGCGCAGGATTTGTTGATGGCCCTTCTCAATGAAGAAGGTGTCCATGTTCAAGAAATTTACGTCAATGATCATGACCCCATTGCGAATCAACCCGTACAAAATATTCGTGATATCTATGGTGAAGCCGTCACATTAATCGGTTACTGGCATGAAGGAAAATTGCACATGGCACCGCGTGCCCAGGACATTATCGTACCCGGTGATACTGTCATCCTCGTCCAAGTAGATGAAACATGACCCTTCCACAACAATCTTTATAGAGACGGTTCTGCAGATTTTATTTGTTGCTTCCAACGGGGATGCTGTTCCATCAAACGAAAATCACGCTGAAAAATCAAGGCAGCACAAAATATGGTGACAATCATTCCGCCGACAAACATTAACTGGGCTGGCTGCAAAAGATGTGCGTTCAATACTAAGGCCGACAGGGCATAACTCAGTGGCGTTAACCCCACTGACATCAAGCTCAGCAAGGACATCACTCGACCCAACATGGCCTGATCGACAATGGTTTGAACATATGTAATGATGGGGATATCTGTCACACTAATCGCTATGCCAGACACCCCCATAAATACAATGCCCAGGAACCACTGATGAACGAGGGATGTGGCACAAAGACCCATGCCAATACCGGACGCGGCGAGAGCCAACCACCGAAAATGACCCCGAAGGCCATTAAACAAGCCCACAAAAATTCCTCCAAGGACAGCCCCTAGTCCCAAAGCAGACTCAAAATCACCATAAATCGTTCCGGACCATCCATGATCTTGAACGAAACTGGGTAAGCCAATATTGGCCGGTCCCATAAAAAACAGATTAATCAGCATGGACGCTAACATAAGAAATAAGAGCACACGTATTCGAAATACATAACGAATGCCCTCGACAAGATTGACCCACAGTCCTTTCATTCCCTCATCTTTTTTAGGTTCAAAAGATCGGGAAGAGATCAAACGCACCATAGCAATAACCGCGAAACTCATGATATACAGACTAGCAATAACCATAAAGATCACGGAAAAATGTGGCATTCGTAACAATAGTCCTGCAGACAGCGGTCCGACAACCACACTAAATTGTTGACTGGTTTGAATCATGGCATTAGCACGTCCTAGCTCCACGGGTTCTACAACAAAGGGAACCATCGCATTTTGCGTCGGCCAATAAAATGCATCGATGACACCAAACAAAAAGGCGACAATGTATAGGAGGATCATTGTAAAGGAACCCATGCCAGCAAGCTGACTCACCCCCAAAAGAATCCCTGCCCGTAAGAGTAACGAAACGAGGAGAATAATTTTAGGATTGAAACGGTCGATTATCACTCCTCCCATCGCCATGAAAACCAATCGAGGCAGAGAAGCCAATAATAACGTGGTTCCCAAATCCGCAGCCGAATGTGACAATCTTAGAACAAACCACGCCAAAACCACATAATACGCGCTGTCTGCTAACGATGCGAAAAACGATCCTATCCATAGGAAAAGAAAAGAACGAAAGGTATGAAAGGCACGGAAAGCACGAACAAACCGTAAGAACAAACGGCACCACAACGATCCATTCATGAACTGATCCTCCGTACCAACCCTCTACCCGCCCATTGATAGCCTGGGGGCAGCTCGTGGTCCTCACTGACAAAATATTGAGTGGGAGTGACAAACCCAACGTTTTGAAGAAAGAAAATCTCTCCCGGATCTTTCCTTTGATCTCTGTCAATAGCTTCACGAAAAGACTGGTCCAACTCTTCTAATTCCTTTAATAAAGAGCGATATTTGACCAGCCATTGCTGCAAATCCTTGCGATCCACTTTAAATTCATACGCATCTCCCATGAACGGCGGCTCTAGTGAAGCCCCTTCAACATGTTCCGCAATATTAGGAAATGAGCCCGCAGGGGTTTCTCGAATGCGCCCAATGACCATATGTAATTGGGTGATTAAGACGTCTTGCAGTAATGTTGGCTGCGAGTGAATGATGGGCAGCAATTCTTCATCTATGACATAATCGAAAGCTACTGCACGATAAAATTTTTGGACAATGCCATTTTTTTCTTGGGTACGCACCACCGTCACTAACCCTTTGTCTTCAAGTTCCTTCAAATGGTAATGAATTTTAGATGGGGCCATTGTCATCAAGTCAGCGATTTGCTTTCCTGTATATTCATGAGCAATTAAATATCCGAGAATTTGCATCCGCAGCGGATCACTTAAGATTCTCAGTGTATCGTAATCTTGTATAACAAAATAATGTTTCAATATGTTCCCCTTCTCTTTAACGTTCAACATTATTTTAACGTTATACATTAATAAACTAATGGCACGTGACAGTGATGTCAAGAGCCCCCTAGCACATCGCATCACACTATAATATCTCGGCTGCCCGTCACGCCTTGTCCAAGCCCGAACTTATCCACTATGCCGCATACATCGAACGGTTGGTAGCGCCCGGAACAGACGCAGTGAGCAGGATACAAAAATTTTTAGTGGGGTGGATGAACACGTTGAAAGAAACGCGTTATCGCCTCTGACAGATTCATGGTCCGTCAGAAAAATTGTCTTAGCGATATTCAGACTGGTAGATCGCGAGCGGTTAAAGACATAAAGACAGCTCTGCTCTTTTGTCGCTGAAATTGGTAAACGAGCTTTGCCGACCCAATGAGGGTCAGCGTGGTGTCTTGCTAACTCATGTCAGAATCATCGAGAATAAGGATCCAACATTTCCCACATCCACGAAAAAAATCGGTCGACATCGATATCAATCGCGACCTCGACCCCACGATCATCTACGCCGGAACCCGGGACAACAATCACTTGTCCTCGGTGAACGTCATGACATCGTTCAACCCGAATATTCATGGGTTGCCAGCTAAAAAATTCAGGATGGGCAACAGCAGCCACAGCTAAGACATCGTGGACGGGAGCACCACCGGGACCCGCATCGGGTTCATGGTCAAAATAAAAGGTGAAAATATCGTGTAACATGGTTCCGACTTCTGAACCCCATGTCAGAAACCGCTCAAGAGCTTCGGGCGACAATAACGCCTTATGCGTCACGTCTAATCCGACCAGACGAATGGGAATACCTGATGCCAACACCCAGTCGGCCGCATCGGGATCGACATAAAAGTTGAATTCAGCATAAGGGGTAATGTTTCCCTTATTCAAGGAACCTCCCATGATGGCCAATCGTTCAATATGGGGAATGAAGTGGGTGTTGCCCATTAGAAACGCTGCAACATTGGTTAACGGTCCTGTGGCAATCCACGTGATGGGATCAGGCTCGTGTAAGAATTCTGATGCTAACCACATTTGGGCGTCATCGAGAATCTCGTCTTCCCGGGTTCGGGGATGAAAACGATATCCATCGAGCCCGCTGGATCCATGCACATGACTGGCCGTCACTAATGGTCTGAACAGAGGATGGGCATAGCCCTGATGCACAGAAATGGCCTCATAATGCGCTAAGTCGAGGACTCGGCGCGCATTACGGTATGTTTTATCCACTGTCTGATTTCCAGCCACCGTCGTTACACCCTTGACGTGAAATGCGGTTAATGCGACCAATAGTGCGAGTACATCATCATGACCCGGATCCATATCCAGATAAACAGATTTCATCATCATTAGGCGCTAACACCTTTGCCCTATGGCTCAGGATAAACGCCTTCTCCCCTCTCTTTCTCCCACGCTCTAAACAAAATCGCGGTGAGTTTTTCCCTTCTTTCAATAACCTTGGCGACAAGTAGAGGACTAACTCCCCATGCCATCCTTATGTTAGCATCCTAGCGAAGAACACCTCAGTCATCTAATCCCATCATGAGTTTTTTCCTTAGCCTATCTTGAAAAACCGCAACAAGTTGTTTGAACCCTACCGTTGCCATGACGGCTTTCCTCATTGTCGTCTTTACCCTATCAAAAACCCATGTCGACGATTTGACTTACTCATCCCAAAAGCGCAATTGTGGCGAAGGTAATTCCAGTAACGATACCGTAATACCTATTAACCGTACGGGACGATTTTCTGCAACATGTAACCACAATTGCCTCGCGAGACGGTAAATGCTATCAGTGCTTTGCAGCGGCAAAGAAGATGACAGCTGTTTACTGTGTAACCTGAAATCCGTTGTTCGCCATTTAATACCCATTCGGTAACCCACCAATCCCAGCTGTAATAACCGGGCGCTGATCTCTTGGGAACATTGTTGGAACAACGCAAGAATGTCGGCAATTCCCGATAAATCCTGCGCTGTCGTGTGCTCGGCACTGACCGACCGTCGGTCAGTGCAACGGGGATTTATCACCGGCGTGTAATCATCGCCCTTGGCTCTCAGATACAGTGCGAGACCGTGTTGCCCAAATTGATGGAGGATCGCCGATAACGGTTGTTGCGCAAGATCGCCTATGGTCTGAATGCCTAATCGCTCCATTTTTTGCGCTGTAACCGGTCCACACCCAAATAACTCCGTAACAGGACGGGGCCATAATCGCTCGGGCAACTCGTCTTTTCTCAGTACCGTAATGCCCTCCGGTTTATTCCAATCACTAACTTGTTTGGCTAACATCTTATTCACAGAAATCCCTATACTAATGGTGATACCTAAACGTTCTCGAACCTGTGCCTGCAAAGATGCTGCCACCAGTGCCGGATTCTCGGCAAAACTCATCTGATTACTCATGTCCAGCCATGCTTCATCCAAGGCAAGAGGTTCAATAATCCCCGTGTATTGTTGAAAGATGTGATGCAGATGTTCTGAATACCGGCGATATAGGGATTTATCAGGCGTAATCGCCACGATGTCCGGACATAATTGCCAAGCTTGGCCAAGATTCATACCTGTTTCTATGCCAAATTGGCGGGCGCGATAATTGGCCGTGACAATAATTCCATGACGGGTTCTAACATCTCCGGCCACGACAACAGGCTGTTCACGCAGTTCAGGTCGCTGTGCCATGTGACAGGATGCATAAAACGCATCGGCATCGCAGTGCAATATCCAACCGGATGCTGGCTCTCGAAACGGATCAAAATGTCGCGACACATTGTTCACTTCCGCTCTCAGGGACCTTCATCATTAGACCAGGTTAAGATTTTTCCTGTACACCCATGTCTATTATAGCGTGATAGGCTCTAATACCGCATAGCGAGCCCAGCCGAATTTTATGCTGATTTCGATCACCCTTTAGTTAGGACATAACCGGAAAAATTTGTTAACATATATGACGAGTTTGACATAAGGAGGATCCTCAAATGGCCTTTCTAGGTGGTAATAACAATCAATTAACGGGAATGGGTGAAATTGAAGAAGAATTAAAGCAACTGCAAAGCCATCCCGGTGCCGCGACGAGTAATTTAAGTGCTATGGATTTCTGGTTGCTCGTTGATGCAGGTTATCAACCCTTAGGTTTTGTTTTAGGCAATTCGGTCATGAGTATGGGCGTGTCTGGCGGCATTGCCACAGCGTTTAAGGGACTTCAACGCGGCGAACTGAAGCAATTGACCCAGCTCATGTATGCTGCCCGCGAACTATCCTTGCAACGTATGAAAGCCGAAGCCGATGCATTAGGGGCTGACAGCATCATTAATGTCCAGGTAGAAATTATTCATCGGTCAGAAGAAATCATGGAAGTTGTTGCAACGGGAACCGCTGTCAAAAAGGTTAGTGAGCCCTCAGGCCGTCAAATCACCTTGCAAGTGAAATAGGCTCAAATGTTTATGGGGCTATAGGAAAAAATCAACCATCTGTAGCCCTTCTCTATCCCTTCTTGGGTACGGCTTAATGTCGCCGTCTTCGGGAATGATAACGTTTCATTTTGAATATTTTAATCAGGCCCAGGATGGTGAGCAATCCACTGGCAACATAAAAGATCCCTGAGAACCCCAATAAATAGTGACCGTGCCATAATGCGGCTAAAACGGCCATCAGTCCGGCTGACCCTAATATGATTGCCACAGTGAGTTGCTGTGACAAGTAATCCAGTCGTCGTAGAATGGCCGTTACGTCGGGGCGCGTTTCGATAGCGCCATAGGCTATGCGCGATAGACTTTTGTCCAGTGTTTCGGGTAAACGCAGACCGATTTGACCCCATTGCACAACTTTTTGGGCACCACGATCCCATAAAAGTTTTCCTGTTGGTCCAAACAATCGTTCCACTTGTTCCCGTAACAATTGATAATAGCGATTATTCCATAACACACGCCGTTCGTTAATCATCGGCAATGCCTTATCTTTTAACAGTGCCATCCAATCCAAATCGGGATCTAACGTAGAAACCAGTCCAAATAACATGCCGATGGCCCGCCCTAAAAACATGTAGTGCGCAGGGAATTGTAACGGTTCTTCATAGAGAAAATCTTGAAAATCATGCACTAAAGCTGTTAACGCAGGACCTTCTTGCAACGGAACACCTGCCATACGGGCTAACATCACAGAAACAGCTCGGGTCAAGACTTCCAAATTGGCCGATGGACGCACAAACCCCAGATCGATCATACAATCGACAACTCCATGGGCATTTTGTGCCAATGCATATTCCACCAAACGTCCAAACACATCGATGTGTTCAGGCACAATGTCACTCATCATGCCAAAATCTAGGAATATGAGACGTCCATCAAATCCTGCCAGAAAGTTTCCAGGATGCGGATCAATCTGCACAAATCCATCCACAACAATTTGCTTTAAATACGCTTCAATGAGGATTGCAGCTAATTGATGCGGATTTAATTCGTGTTGACGTAATTGCTCGATATCGGTGAGTTTGATACCCTCAACGTATTCCATCACGAGCACAGTGGAATGGACATAATCAGGATAAACATCAGGCACTTTAATCATTGGCCAGTCTGAAAAATTCTTCTTAAATCGCAATAAATGTTCTTGTTCTTGAATATAATCGAGTTCTCGGTACACGGATTGCCGAAATTCTTCAAAGAGTTTAACCGTATCAATGCGTCGGCCCACCTTGGTCCATCGCCGCAAGAATGCCATGACGCGTGCCAAGGCTTTGAGATCTGTCTTGGCTAAGTCCCGTATATTGGGACGCTGGACTTTTACCGCAATGAGATCATGCGTTGTGGCAAGACGAGCCTTATGAACTTGTCCCAATGAAGCGGCAGCAATCGGTGCTGGTTCGAAATCCGTAAAAATTTCTTGCAAGGGTTTGTGAAAGGTGCTTTCAATCAATTCGCGAATATCGTCAAAAGGTGCGGCAGGCACTTGATCCTGCAACTGTTGTAATTCCTTGGTGAAGGCTAATGGCAACACATCCGTGCGGGCACTTAAAAATTGTCCGACTTTGATAATGAGGCCTTGTAAACGCAAGGCCTCCTGGCGAAATCGAATTCCACCTTGTCGGTAAATATCTTGAATGACTTGTTCGGCATCCGGCAGCTGTTGTCGTTCGATGCGTTCAATATTCCGGTAATCCCGCCAATAGGACAAGGCCAAACGAAAAATGGCCAACGTGCGTTTCAGTTGTGAGGGCAAAGTTACAGTCCATCCTTTTATGCAACTTGTGCATCATTCTTCGTTTTTGTCACCTTACGATTCCGGATTGATATCCTCAGGTTCATCCCAAACAGCATAGGCTTCATCTAATTTACGTAAAAACTCATGACGTTTGCGCCGGTAGCTTTCGCGTCGCTCATCGGACATATTACTCCATAAGCCACGTCGGAACCAACTCTTAAGACCGAATAAGGCCAACAACCAAACCAACAGCGGCACACGAGGACGTCGTCGAAACCACATAATTATTTCCTCCTTTAGTCGTGTTATGCTTCAAGTCAAAAATTCGTACTGCTTACTAATTTCTATTATACTGCTTTATGTTTTGAATGGTGGAGATTTTGAGTTGTCCTCCGTCAGGCCTAGTCATGGCTTACTGACTCATAGAGGGTTTGATAGTGTCTAGGCATATGTCCTAAGCCAAACATCATAACTTCTTCGCGCGCCCGAGAAATGGCCGTATACAATTGATAGGCACCACCTAATACCAGTTCAAAGGCGGTTGCACTCTCGGCAACCAATATGGCCGCATCAAATTCCAAGCCTTTGGCGTATTTTACTGTGCTAATAATGACCTGATATCCTTCCGGATCTGCAGGTTCTACAGCCATTTTAAGTTGTTCGGGTTGCAAGGCGAATAGCTCTTCCCGCAATTGATGAGGAATCTTATTGGCAAAAATCAAGGCGACTTGGCCTGAATATCGGCTCACTAGACGCTCAACTTCGTGAATCAGTTTTTCTGCTGCGTGATGTCCCAAAGAATAGGGAGGATGAATAATCCCACCAGGTCGCCGCGGACGCTGTTCGATTCCCGCTGGATGGGCTGCATTAGCTAGCTGGACGACTTTAGCACGAGAACGATAATTATCTTTGAGTACGATATACCGAGCCTGTAATTGCTGAGCCAAAGTTTCCCACGACAACGGCTGAGAAAAATCTGTTAAATGCTGATACGGGTCTCCGACCACAGTAAGGGACCCGTTAGCTGTTAACAGCTGACGCACCAGCGCAAATCCTATCGCCGGTAAATCTTGAGCCTCATCGAGAACAATAAGAGCATAGCGCTGCTTAGGAGAAAAAATCTTGGTAGACAAATATAATAGCCCTAGCGCATCGCCTATTCCCCATGTCCCTTGCAATGAAAAGGGTGATGATAACCCAAATTGTTTCCGGACTGTGCTATAAAGCGGGGCGACATCATTGATGTCTCGAGGAAGATGACTCGTAGCCAGCCACGCGGCAAATCGTTGCCGGGCTTGACTCATCGCTGTTTGAAACTCGTGAGATTCTGAACCGACAAGTACTGTTTCCACGACCGATGTCCACCGCTCGCGAAGCAATTGCACACCGTGTGACAACGATTTGGCGGAAGCAAGTAACCGAGCCACATCTTCACACAAGAGACTGGCGACCCGAGTTTGTTTACCGCTCATACGGTCCACGTTAAATTCCATCTCTAAAGGACCTAATTTCAAGGCGACTTCTTCAAGATATTCCTTAAACCATCGGTCCACAAACTCCACAAATCCAAGATCATACAATTTGCTCTCCTCTTGATACAGAATCTGAGGGCGCACAGGCAGCCCAGCATAAGCTGATACCCACGCCCCTAAATCATGTAAAACAATATCGGTGGCATCCAGCGAAGGCAAAATATCAGAAACATAGCGCAAAAATGGCGCGGATGGACCCAAATACAAAATTTGCTTAGCCGTCAGAGATTGGGAATGCAATAAATGGACAACACGGTGCAGAGCAATCTCGGTCTTGCCACTACCAGGTCCCCCATTTATCACCAGGCTTTGCCGCATGGGCTGAACAATTAAATCATATTGCTCTTCTTGCAATGTCGCCACAATATCGGCGAGTTTGCCTCCAGAGCTTTTCTCAAACATCTTGGACTCAATAAATTCTCCTAAATCTCCCAAGTCGGGAAGATTGGCATCACGGTAGAGATCTGTCACTTCATCAAGGGTTGCCGCCTGAATGACAAGACGGGTAACCCGTTTCAAATCCCAGATATTGGGCACAGACCGGTGCGTAATATACATTTTAGCTACAGGTGCATTCCATGGTATCACATTGATGACGCGATCTTTGCCATCACGAAACGACAAAGAACGCTGCGATTTACTGACATAAACCACTTCCATAACATCGTTCTCATCGTGATCAATATATTCCAATCGTCCATAATAGGGGCTTGAGCGATGCCGATCCCACTCTTCAAACCATTTTTGTTCGCCCCGCGCGACCGCCTCATAAACAGCAATGTCATTGGCCCCGGAAACGGGTTGTCGGTCTCGGGTTAATAGCCGGTTCAATCCTTCGTCGATGGTTCTTAAAACGTGGGATAACGTGGTCTGCTCAGCTAAAAACGTTCTTGACGATTTTTCAAAACGATACTCCATGTCATTTACCACCTCAAGACAAAGACGCCCAAGAACCCGACTCAATGCAGACTATCTTAACAGAGTGACGAAAAAAATTCTAATCATTTGCCTTTAAGAGGAGTGCATTGCAAGAAAGCGCCAAAAAAATCCGCCATTATCATGGCGGGAAGATACCTGTGAAACGTATAGAGCTATATGCGTTTGCGATAATCGGCCAATGAGGTCGTTTTGTCCAACGGCACCATGGTATCGATCATTTCTTTCGCCTCTAACAAACTGCATTGTCGCCTTTCTCGCAGTAGCCGGATCGCTTCGACGCGTCGATTTTGAGCTAAAATCATCCGTATATCAAAATCGAAATCCCCTAATTCCGGATCCATACCAAACATGCCTAATAATTGGTGTTGTTGCCATTCCAATTGTTTCAATCGGTAATGTAACCAGATAATCATGAAAAACAATGCTAATCCCGTAATTATCATGACTCCGACCATACCAGTGCACACTCCCGTGAAGGTTATCTGATTAATAGTGTAGAGAGTTGCCGAACAAAAAGCATGTTTTAACGGGGATTAATGAAATTCATCAGGATTCATCTTAATCTGCGCCACGGAATGCCTTGTTACCAAACATCACTACATTTCCACTTGCTGCCTAGCGGAACTCGATGATTGAAAAGGTCTTTGTGCTGAATCTTGGACAGCATGATAACTCTTCAACATGATTGCAAAGATCAAGCCCGTTAAAGTAATCCATGACGCTAAAACAAAGACATCATCCATGGCCATGACAAAAGCCTGTTGTAGGATATTTTCATGCAGCAGAGTTAAGGCCAGCGGGTCTACTTCAGTCAATGGTATGCCCAAAGACGCAAAGTATTGGGCTAAAGTGTGTAATAAGTTTTCGGCAACGGGCGAAATCGGCGTATATGCTGAAGACAAATAGACTTCATGCACCGCTTCTTGATGGGTAAGAACGGCTGTCAACACCGCTAATCCAAAAGAACCGGCAACTCGTTGCACAATGTTATTGATGGCGGAACCCGTTCCGACCAATGCTGTGGGAACCCGGGACATCCCCGCGGTAATCGCTGGCATCATTGTTAAGCCAATGCCAAGCCCACGCAAACTCAGCCATAACACCACATCACTGACAGGCGTATTCACGCTGAGGTTATGTAGCAGATAAGTGGTATACGCTAAAATTAGCAACCCCGGAATAACTAACGGTTTGGCGCCAATTTTGTCATAAAGACGCCCGGATAAGCCCATAGTTAAAGCGGTAGCCAGCGCACTGGGCATTAACATCAGGCCCGTTTCTAAAGCTCCATACCCCACTACCGTTTGTAAGAACAACGGCACATAAAAAATTCCGGCAAACATTCCCATGGTCACAATGACGGTGATAATATTGGCCACGGCAAACGAACCATGGGCAAATACACGCAAATCCAGAAGAGGATGCTCCGTGGTCAGTTCCCACAACACAAACAATATCAATAACAAACTAGACGCGCCTAAGATGAGGACAATCGGTTCCGAGGTCCATCCCCAAGTTTCTCCTTCAGATAATCCGAGTAGAAGTCCAAAAAGTCCGCCAGCCGCCAAAACAAATCCCACAGTATCCAAAGGAATTTTCGAGGTCGGCGCAAATGGGGGAACAAAGGCCAAGCTCAGAAACAGGCCAATAATCCCTATCGGCACGTTAATATAAAAAATCAGGCGCCAATTTACATATTCCACCAGATATCCTCCGAGTGTCGGACCAATAGCCGGCGCGACAATCGCCGTTAATCCCCATATCCCCATGGCCGTACCGATACGATAGCGGGGCACCATGCGGTAGAGCATAGCCATGGTAATGGGCATAATCAATCCCCCACCCGTTGCTTGGAGGACACGAAAGACCATGAGAGTACCTAAACTCCATGACAATCCAGAAAGCGCTGAGCCTATCGTGAAAACGGCTAGGGATGTCATATAGATTCGGCGATATCCAAATCGTTCTCCTAACCACCCCGCAAGCGGAACCACCGCACCCAGTGTCAATAAGTAAATTGTCACAACCCATTGCACTTGTTGCGTGTTGACCGAGAAAACGCTTTCCAATTTGGGAATGGCAATATTGACTATCGATGTATCCAAAATCGCCATAAAACCGCCGATGACTAAAACAAAGAGAGCCGGTCCCCAATTAGCAGTATATTCAGTTTCATTGGAGCGACTTGCCATGAAAGCGCAACCTCCTCCCTACCCGGTATGAAGGACAACTCATTGTTGTCTACACTGGAATCTATTACTTTAACTCATTCATTAACTCATTCATTGATGTTGTTTTTTCCCTATTCATTATAATCTATGGTAAGGTTCTAAACTTTTTAAGGCGGACTTAAAGAACTCAGAATACAAAAACAATATTATCACGATCCGGCTTATTGTCTTCAGACTCTCAGTGTTCCTCTCCCACCTGAGCGGCCATTTCGCATAACCGGTAATCAAAGTGTGCTACACTACAATGACAAAAAACTGCTAGCACATCTCTCAAGGAGGACATCATGACGGCGCCTTTACTGCCCATTCAACAAAGAAATTTAACGCGTCAAGAAACCGCTGATCTCTTGCGTGGATTGTCCGATTTCGTAGAAACCTATCCCGATAACGACTTTATCGTCTCCATCGATATCTTGCCGCAATCAAATCAACCATCGCGAGCCAAAACCAAGCGCAATACGCGTAAATCAGTATAACGATGGAAACACGTGCCGTTTTAGGAAACATATCACCGAGGTTTCAGCGTAAAATAGAACATTTTTCGAATTCGGGATAACAGGTATAACCACATTGTTGTTCCCTATCTGTCGTAAAAGCTTGTCCCTGTCTCGCTGTGAAAACCCATGGTGAATGCTTTGGGTCTTTCCGACCATGGCAATGTTAGTGAGAAATAGGTGCGTCACGACGATAGCATACTGAAAAACGACATCTTAAATCGCAAACATTCTGGTTACGGCTTTGTCCCTATCGCGACAAGGTGGCTAATACATTACCTAATCCTCATCCCAAGGAATCATTGTCTTTAAAATAGGAAGGGCCATGTCAAAATCGTTGGCATATCCGCCGAAGGATCCCGAAGCAACTATTCTAAATCCTGCGCTTAAATACAAGCGTATAGCCCTATGGGTCCATGTTTGTGTATGCAACCATACCTCACAATCCCCTTCTAATTGCTTTATCAAAGACAAGCAGTGGGCCACTAACGCCCACCCTAAACCCATTCGCTGATAGGCGGGACAAACCGCCAACCAATGAAGGGATGCATTGCGGCGATTTCCCGTGTCATTCCACCACGCCGTGACGGTTCCCGCAAACGCGCCTTTGGGACTTTGTACAAATAGTACACGTTTACGGACTTCATTTGGAAAGACAAGATAATGGTCATGAAAATAACTTCGTGCGGTCGCTATATTATCAAATTCACCCACACTTCGTTCAATCTCAGCCCATTGTTGGTCGTTACCACTCTCATATGAACAAAGGCGCCATCCCTCGGGAAGATCACCTGTTGGCATTGGAAGACTCGCAGGTCTTTTCATTATGACATTATATTAGGGAAGTGATTTGTCTAACATAATACCCGCTTTCTTATCATGGATAGCCAACCTCGAGTTCCTGAACAGATGAGACACTTTACGCATGCTTATCCTTTTCAAAACAACATGTTACTAGCGTTGACAGTAAATGGCGTGCAGGTCGTGGTGCAAGCTGAGTTATCCTACTTCGATATGGTAAAAGAATAAGAAGCATCCGCTGATCGCAGCATCCGCCATATGACAATGCCTCCCAATCCCAACAAAACGAGACTCACATAGGAAGCCACAGCGATGGTAGGAATAATGTGGAGCCAGGTTGCGACAACCACAGGCAACGCTCCCATGGCCAGAATGGTGCGGTAGCTGCTAGATGTTCTGCCGTAAAACTCGTGTGGGACCGTCTTTTGCAGATAAGTGCTCACGACCACATCATGGAAATCGGCATTCATTCCGGTCACCAAGACGGCCATAATAATGCCAAGCGGTGTCGGAGTCAACACGAATAGAGCAAACGGGATCATATTGACCAGTTGAGACAACAAAATCCACCGAATGGGGTAATCGCGTTGATAACGAGAAAGTATCCATCCCATACCAATCGAGCCCACAGCACTCATACTGTAGGCAGGTCCTGTAAGACCTGTTCCGAACACTGTCGCATGAGACAAGGCCGGCACTAAAATTTCAATCATGCGCCATCCTCCCGAAGCCGTAGCAGCCAACACAAAGATGGCCACGAGGTCTTTTCGCGTCCCCGCATAGTGCCAGCCATCTTTGAGCACTGCATACAGCGTTGGGTGCTGGGTGGACACGCGGGGACCCACCACTCGACTCCGCAGGGAACCCCACCCTAAGAAAATCTGTGCTAGTGCAAACAAGGCGATTAACGGAACGATGCTGCCCGTCTTAGCAAGCAATTCCGCCCCGAGCGCAGGACCGACAATGGCAGCACTGCGGGATATCGCAAGACGGCGTCCATTAAATCGATTGAGCGCCTGCTTAGGAAGCGCAATTTGAATGAGTTTTTGCAGTCCGGGTGAACTGACCGATTCGAATACCTGAAAACCCGTCACGACCACGAGTAGGGTCAGAACTGACGCGCCCTTCCAATTGATCCACAGGGCGCACAGGATCCCAAACCATCCCGAGAAGAGATAGGCCATCCATACCGCGCGGGAACGCTCGGATCGGTCGATGATGCTACCGGCAAGTGGCTGCAGAAACAGGCGGACCATGATGCGAATAATCCAAATAACACTGAGGAGAGCCAGCGACTGTGACAATTCATACATTTCAATACTCAGACCCGCTATCCATGCCCCGCTAGTCAAAGTGGAAAAGCCCAACCCATAAAGAACCCATCGTAACCTGCGCAATGTGTCTGAGACCTCCGGTAATTGGCTGAGGCGATAATGCACTCTGTGGTCCGACAAAGGAACTGAGGATCCCTCTCATTCAGAATGTGAAGTTCAGTGATTATCTTTATCTCATCTTCAGTTCCCTAAATTTTAGAAAAGCCGCGGTGAACAGGCCAAAGTGATGTTCTTGAACCTTAGTGCCATGCGTTTTTCACTGGTAACGATGTCAACAACGTTTTGTCTCTGTTAAGACATTGAGAATAATCCCTAGCCATAAGCAGAAAATCACCGACATAATCATCTTATCTGGTAATCAATTACATTTCTAGATGTCATAAAAAACAACATCCTATCATCGATATAATGTGAAATATCCTGCAAACAGGACTATAGTCTAGATATTGAGAGTTAAACCGCATCTGGGAGCGAGCGACCACGAGTGTTCGTCAACCTGCTACCATTCACATTCATAAAACTCCTCAAGCCAGTGGCCAATGTCTTCGAGGGTCACAGTGTCATCGCGAAAAGGATGGATCTTGATAAGACTGTCAATAACGGTTGCCACTTTTAAGGCGGAAGTTGGGAACGGCTCGTAGTCGAGTATCACAGCAAGAGGCCGCACAAGCGCGGGACTCAGTTTTCCGTGATCGAGAACGCCGAAAAGACCTCCGGTGTCGCTAACCATCCGTTCTTGGAATAGGATGACTTCCGCGAACGACACCCAACGCATTAACGATCCGCTAATTGCTTAAACGCTTCAAGATGGCGCTACTGAATGCGATCATCAACGGCAATAAAACGCTCATTGACTTCCAATGCAGAGGAGATCGTGATTCGATGCACATTAACCGGTTTGAGAATCTTCACGTTTTTCGCCATTCTCCACACTCCCCTTTTTTGTGCCTTCATCCTGAGCCATCCTTGGTTGAATAGAAAGGGTTGAATCCATCTTGAGGAGGAATCGCTAGTGACTACCAGTATAAAGAAAAAATCTTTCCCCGAACAGCCGGTAACGGTCCTATGGGTGGACATCCCCCAGGATGAGGAAGACGGGTGATTGGCTTTGTCGATACGGATCGGATTGCACGTCTTGCAACAGATGGTGGCGTTGGACGTGGAGCAGTTGGCGGGTCCCCAAGGACGTCATGATCCGCGGCGCCAAGCGGTCTCTTTTAAGCCCATTTAAAAGACGAGACAATCGCGATCTCTCCTGGTAGGATTATCACGAGCAAGAGGAGAGAGTGTGCTTGATATGAGGCACCCCGATTCACCGGAATTCAAGCAACAGATTATCCAAGAAGGTCAAGATACGCAAAATACTCCATGGGTCGTCATCCATTCAACCCGTCACTGGTACGTCGTACAGTGTGAGAGGCTGTGAAAGCTGCACCCCAACCCCACGACTTCGTGACCTTGATGGATGAAAATGAACGCTTAAAGACATGATTAGATCTGCCAATGGCCGCGCTTCAAGATCTGCTGCAAAAAAGGATCCGTCCGTAATAGCATGACGTGAACACGTCATAGACTGACATCAACGGATCCTTGAAGTCCCATTCGTCGGTGGTATGCCACGCTCCACTTGTCTCGGGCCACCTTTTATGGCTTGCGTCATCGCGAGTACCATCCAACAACGCATTTTAGACTTACATACATGATTTTACCCCACCACAGTCTTGAAACATCTGTTTGTGGGCATCACAACCAACTAAAAGGGATCCCAAACTACCGTGTAATATTGGGATCCCTTGATTAGTCAACTAGGGATTACCTCTAGAAAAACTAGTTAGTAGTCCCCTAACATTTGGAATAACCGCACGACTGGCAATGCTGACATCCTTCTTCGTAAACCAGGGTTGGTGCATCGCATTGAGGGCACAGGTCCAAGTGAAGTGAGGTATGACGGTTATCACGTTCCTCGGTCTTTCTCGTGTTCGGGCTAGGAGAGGTAATTGCTGCGGCCTCTTCTCCCGGACGTTGGCGCAGGTGGGACTCTAGAAGTTGGCCAATGGCGTCAACAACGCTGAGCACGCGTCCTGGACCAAAGCCCATTTGGTTCGCACCACCGATACCTTTTAATTGTTCCGCGACCAGTTCAAGTCGACGTCTTGGCGTGAGATTGCCGTTTGACCGGAGATAAAGACTGATAACGCGTCCTAAGGATTCCATAAAGGATTGAACCTCCGATCCCGCTCGTCCTAACAACATGAAGACTTCAAAAGGATTGCCATCTACTTCGTTAATCACAACCCGCGCGGTCCCCGCTGGCGTTTCCTTTCGGTAAGTCCGCCCATTAATCAATTGGGGAACCGGATAGACTTCAACATCATCAGCCATTGGCGGCATGTTTTCCGGAGTCGTAGCGTTAACAGCATCATTTTTCGGCGAAGACTCTTCACTCAAATGAAGAACCTGCTCGGTACGACTCTGATCCCGGTAAATTGTCACGCCCTTACATCCCAGGTCATAGGCTAATTCATATAACCTGGCTGTATCTTCAACCGTATACGTGCTCGGTGCGTTAGCCGTCTTGGAAATACTCGAATCCGTCCAACGTTGAATAGCCGCTTGCACATAGACGTGTTCTTCAGGAGTGAGATCCATAGCGCCAACAAAATATGAAGGCAGTTCCATACCCGGATGGGCTTCTTTCCATTCAGCGGCCACCGGTACATATTGTTCGTCATAGCCTAGACGCGACTGGCGGAAATAGGTTAAAGCATAATACGGTTCAATTCCGGTGCTTGTTCCGACCATAGTCCCTACCGTTCCGGTTGGAGCTTGTGTCAAAATGGTGACATTGCGAACCCCATGTTCTCTGATGGCTTGCCTCACGGATTCCGGCAATCGTTTAATAAAGCCGCTTTGCAGATATAATTCCGCGTTAAACGCAGGAAATGGGCCTTTTTCCTTCGCCAGTTCAACATCATATAAATAACTTTCTACCGCAATAAACTTATATAGCTTATCGATAAAATCTAATGATTCGGGACTTCCATAACGCAATCCTAGCCGAATGAGTAACTCCCCAAGCCCCATAGTTCCTAGACCAATACGGCGTTCTTTCTGTTGGTTGTCATAATTTTGTTGAAAGAAGTATGGGGTGGCGTCCACAATATCATCAAGAAATCGAACACCCATCCGGATCGTTGTCCGTAACCCATCCCAATTCACATCATTGGTTTCTCGATCATAAAAGGCGGAGAGGTTTATATGACCTAAAGTACAAACTCCCCACGCGGGCAAAGGTTGTTCGGCACAAGGATTGGTACTGATTAAGGGATTAAAATACCAACTATTGGAATCCTTTTCGTGCCGTTCATCAAAGACGATACCAGGCTCCGCAGCCTGCCATGCTCCTTTAATGATTTCGTTCCAGATTTTTCTTGCCTTAACCGTTTCGTAAACAATAATGGGCTTGTCCGCTTTTTTCCAATTCTCGAGGTTTCCATCCCATAGCGTATCGTAATCGGGATCTGTCGTATCGGGAAAGACCAAATCCCAATCGTCATCATTTTTCACGGCTTGCATGAAACTATCAGAAATTCGAACACTAATATTAGCATTTTCAACCATTCCGGGCGTTTTCTTGACATCAATAAATCGCCAAATATCAGGGTGCCAATCTTCAATTTGTAACATTAATGCCCCCCGCCGTGAGCCGCCCTGCTCAACCAGTCCTGTAGCCCGGGAATACAAATCCATCCACGATACAGCCCCAGAGGATCGTCCATTTACTCCACGAACAGCCGCACGGGCTGGCCGTAGGGAGGAAATATTGATTCCAACGCCACCTCCCCGGCTCATAATTTCGATCATCTGTCCAAGCGTTTCGACAATCCCCTCTCGACTATCCCGGGGACTGGGGATGACGTAGCAATTGAAATAGGTTAATTTTTGGTCGGTTCCGGCACCGGCCCAGATTCGGCCTCCCGGCACAAAATGCAGTGCCGCAATTTCCTTGGCAAAACTATCTTCCACGTCTTGCCGCACCTTAGGCTTTTCAACTTTAGCCACCCCGCGCGCAATCCGGCGGGCAACTTCGTCAATCGTCTTTTCGATGGGCCGATCACAATCCACCACACGGCGCTCGATGAGATCCCCTTTTTGAGGGCCGGTTAGAAGCTCAATGGACAAATGTCCATCGGGAAGAATTTCCCGGACGATGCCCACATCTTTTTTAGGCCATTTGGGATGCGGCTCGACCAACGCGATGGCCAGATCCCCAACTTGAAAATTCCGATTGGGATCTTTCAATGTGTAGCGATCAAGAAATATCTTCCAACTCAGTTCTGATGAAAATCCTGTAGATAATTCCAATCCTTAGCCCTCCTGATGAACTTGCGGATGAAGTAATTTTTCTAGCTCTTGGCGAAATCCTTCGATATCTGTAAATTGACGATACACGGATGCAAAGCGAACGTACGCCACTTGATCGACATCTTTAAGCTGATTCATAACCAGTTCGCCGATCCACCGCGAGGAGACTTCGCCAAAATGATGATCGCGAATCTCGCGCTCCACGGCATCAGCGATCATTTCGAGCTCGCTTAACCCAACAGGGCGCTTTTCGCAAGCAGTAAGAAGACCACGAAGAATCTTGGTCCGATCAAAGGATTCTCGCCGACCATCTTTTTTAATAACCCAGATGGGTATTTCTTCTACACGTTCATACGATGTAAATCGTTGATGGCATTGTAAACATTCCCGGCGGCGCCGTATTTCACGACCCTCACGGGCCGGTCGGGAGTCCAAGACTTTGCTGTCATGGTAATTGCAAATCGGACACCGCATCATCCATACCCCTTTATGTAGTACATCATTAATTATAGAACCTCAATATATTGATGTCGAGCGAATAGAGGGACATTGAACAAATTTTGGTTAGCAAGCCAAAATGTGTGCCTTCCCAATTTATCGCCAGATCTCGCACTCCGCAAGATCTTGACGAGTGCGAAAATCCATGTGTCCATCCTAAAACAGCAATTTACACCGAGTCGGAATGTGTCGAAATGGCTAAAAGGAGCGACCTTTCATGCGCAACCCGTTGAATCGATATTTAGCTTAAGGAGGGCTGTCGTAAAGCAAGGATGACCACCGCGCTGACAATTGCTAAAGCACCCACAGCCTGTATATTGTCAAGATGTACCCCGAGCCACATCATAGATGCTGCGGTCGCGACGAGGGGTTCAGCACTCGTTATGACACTAGCTGGTCCCGGTTCAATATAATTCAAGCTCGCTAAATACAGCCAAAACGCTAGAAGCGTTCCAACCAGCACAACAAATGCGACAAAAACCCACGCGGTCCACGGCCACCAGCTCCGGGGTCCTTGCCAAATCGGAAAAATAAATTGCGATGTACATGACCCAATTACCATACCCCAACCCACAATCACACTCGATCCCCAACGCTGAAGTAACCGCCCGGGGTAGAGGGTATAAAACGCCAGGGTCACTGCCGATAATAATCCCCAAATCAATCCGCCCAAGGGAATATGTAAACTATTAAACCGACCATTCGAAACTAAAAGCCAGGTGCCAAACAAAGAAAGTCCCACGGCAGTGAACTGACGATAACTGGGACGGGCCCGTTTGCGAATTATCAGGTAAAGCGTGATGAGTGCTGGACCGGTATATTGTAGTAATGTCGCCGATGCCGCATTTCCATCCTGTATGGCCGCCAAGTAGGAATATTGAACCGCGAACAATCCAACGATTCCGAAAATTATAAGTTGAAGACGCCATTGGCGGGATCGCCAAGGTTGCCATACAACGCCAATCCCTTGGCGCCATGCGGTCACCAGTAATATTAAAAAGCCGGAAATCCCCATACGAACGGTAACAAGCCATCCCGCTGAAGCATGATAAGTCATAAAAAGACGTTGAGCAGACACTCCAGACAATCCCCAGAATATTGCTGCTAACAGTGCCATCGTAAAACCTTGCCACTGCATGCGCCGATGGGACAGACCAACCAGCCGCGTTGATGGCGTTACCATATTTTGATATCATCCTTGTCGATCAGTGTATTCCTTCAACATTTTCACAACAGCCAATGCTGGCGACGGGTGGTTCAACGGACCATCGTACCCGCATTAATCATGAGGTTTTGACAAAATACTATAGCCATAAATCCCAAAACCGATAATGAGAAGGATTCCAAGCCAAAAAGTGCCCATACCCACAAGTCCCCCAGCAGTGAAAAATGCCCCAGCAAACTCGCCCCATTTAACCCATTTTAATTGGGGACGTTGCCGTTCTAGTGTTGCCCACCGTTTTGTTAGCATCTTGATACCCTCCTCAACAAAAATGGATAACCTTTAACGTTTACGAATCCTTCTTAAGCATTTAACGAACGGGAATCATGGCCACATTACCCGTTTTGCTAGCTGCCAGCAATGCATGTGGAAAAAGAATTAACGCCGCAGGGCCAAATCCTCCTAGACCTTCTTGTGTTATCACACGAATATGTCCATCACTCGCTTGGATTTGCACAATCATTCCATTATCAAGTCCAATCCACAACACGGAATTTTGTAAGATCGGATTGGCAACCGCTGATGCGGGTAATAATGTCCTCCATATCAGCCTACCACTTTTTGCATCAAATGCACTTAAGTTTCTATTAGCCGGATTTGCAATAAACACAATGTGATGAGCCACAAAGGGAATCCCTTCTTCTTCTTCATCGAGTGGAAGAAGACCTCCTCCCGTCTTGTGGTGCCATAATATATGACCATTTTGCGTAGAAATCGCAAACAGTTCATTATTTAACCAGGTTTGCCCCGTCTTTAAATTCACTATACGAGGCACCCCAGCAATATACAATATATTGTCCGCAATCGCAGGACTATTATCAGATAATCCACTAGCCACTGGCAAGTTAATGTGCCACACAATTTGATGCGTAAGAAGATTAATATCCCAAACAGTTGATGATGAAGCGGGATAGGCTTTCATATAGACATTGGTGGCGACAAATAGTTGGTTCCCATCAATAATAGGTGAAGACATGCTATCGAATCCTGCTAAAGGCAGTGACCATAATACATGGCCGTTGGTAGCCGCCACGGCCAAGAATTGTCCTGTGCCTGTTACCTCATAAATCACTCCATGCTGGAGTGCTGGCGTCGGCATGTCTTCGCCTATTGTGGGAGTAAACCATAATTCTTTTCCCGTTATGCGATTAAAGGCCATAAGACCATTCGTCCCCGTGCCTCTAAGCCACCCTTGTGTCTGCGAATAGCTTCGAAATGCCTTATTCCCTAAGCCGACAATTACCTCATTCTTCCACACTAGAGGTGTCGTCATAACCATATTCGGCAATGTGTCCGTCCAAAGGCGTCGTCCTGATAATAAGTTCCATGCTATCAATTGATTATTATTGCTCCCAACAAAGCCATCATGACCGACCACAGCTGGTTGATCGGCCACCGGACCGGTGTGCAGAATATAACCTGTCTGAAGGGGTATTGGGTTATCCCAATTAAATACCGTATTATGCTGAAGGCCCGTTTCAAATCCGCTCCATTCTTGGGGAACGGATGCACCGGCATCAAAAGAAGCTGCTGCTTTGGTGGTAATAGGCATCACGTGTGCACTCACGGACTGTGTACTTGGTGGTGTCGTTTTAGGTTTCGCATTCCACGTCGGGGACCAAAAAACGCTATGATAGAAACCATTTGGCATAGGCAATCCAACCCAGAGAGGAAAAAGATAGAGTGTCGTAATGCCGACGCCCAATCCTTCCGTCAACCCTAGCCACCGCCACCGACCCTGCGCGATATGAAACAGTTGAACCATGCCATAAGCCGTACTCATAATTAACATTGGCATCATGGACAAAAAATAATAATTAAATTTCGATCGTGGGGTTAACAGCCATGTGCCGTAAAATACTAAAAACCACACCACAAAAAATAGTGTCGGAGGGCGTAATCTATGCGCTGTCTTGATATCTCTCCCCACCATGATTAATAAACTGAATAGGCCCAACCAAATCACAAGAGGGTTAGAAAAAGCTAATAAACGAATCGTGTCATGCGCCCCAGTAATCCATAAATACGCTGTTGGTCGCGGTAATCCTAACCAGGTCCAGGCGTTGGCCGTCCAGGGATGATAAAATTGCAGCGTCCACATATTTTTCAAGATCAGCCATTGCAGTTTAGCCCATGCCAAAAACACATTCTGAGGAAGCCATGACTGATGAAAACCTCCGGGAAATGCATAGGCATAGGTCAAAAAATAAACGACAAGTGGAATCACAGTCACGGATGCAATATACATTACGCGGCGTGGCGATTGCCAAATTCGACGCCATGACAGCGCAAAAATAATCCATGCCATGAGGATACTTTGAGCACCAATCCATTTAGCCGAAAATCCTAATCCTAACGTGATACCAAACATCCATAACGTCTTGCGTGTGATCCACCGATCATTGTGGAGATCGTCATACAAACGCCATAGGATGAAAAGATTCCAAATAACAAAGGGAAATGCAATAGAATCCAGTAAAGCTAATCGACTAGTACTCACCATTAATCCGTCGACCGCTGATAAGCCAGCGGCGATACCCGCCACTTGCCGATTATGAAATATTGATTGGGCTAAAGCGTATACGACAATGGGCACGAATGCCCCTAATAATGCACCTGGTAAGCGCCATGCCCATGGATGATTGCCGAAGGTCATAATAGCAGCGGCAATGACCTCTTTGGCAAATGGGGGTGCGGACAACAGATTCGGATCAATGCCGTAAACTAAATGCTTAACCAGAACAGGCGGTTTATGATGAATGAGCACATCAGCAGCTGTAACATAGTAATATTCATCATAAATCAGGCCATGGTAACGCCCCAAACCAATAAAACGCACCAAAAATGCCACCATTTCAATGGGAATCAAAACCCACCATTGGGGTAGTAAACGAGGATAAAGACGAAGATGACGGTGAGTTTGTTCTTTAGATAATGAAATCATCGGCATCTCCCCCTTAATCCACAATTCAACCCGACAATGTTAGACATATTATAACGTGGAATCACACTCAACCTGCTGGTGAAAATTTCCTGAGGAGTATTCGGCCGAGGTCTTCAGGGCCTTTTGAGTCTATAACCTTATTGCCATAAATCCATAACGGGTTCCAAGAGAGCGAAAACATTAGATTCCGTAATGTTGTCCTGGACAATTCCCCAGGATAATGAAACCCAGTACCATGGCCATTCTCGCAGGGATTGCAACCGTGTCACGAGATCATCAATAAGGGTGACTTGCTTAAGCTCTCCCACTTCACTCACATCAAACACCGGATCTGCTAGCGTCAATTGGCCTTGTTCGTTGAGAATCCAGTGAAACTGGTGGTGAAAAGGACTACTTAAAGGATTAAAGCCGGGCACAACGCCATTGGTTACTTGTAACCATAAATGAAGAGGGACCTTTTGTGCGGCATGGGTAATATCCTTAAGACGGGCTGAATCACCCGTTACCCGCATATAAGGCCATACATCATACATAATGAACGAATGCGGAACATTGTAGGATCGTGCTTGGCGACCCAATCCTTTATCCAGACGAATCCGTACAGAACGGGTGTCGGCTTGTTCCAGAATATCCACTTTTATACAACGCCAACACTTTTTTACGGGTTGGGGTGCGAACATCCATTGCATCGAATGAGCATCCGACAAGGATTCAATAAAAACCGGAGATACTTGATTTCGTTCGAGCAAATTATTGACCAGTAATACCGTGGGATGCGCTTCAACTAATGCCATCATGTTAATCGTCTGCCATTTCGCCTCGCGAAATGGGAAGTGGAAAACAGGCGCTCTTGGTGATGGTGTTGCCTGCTTTCCGCTTCTTCGACGACCTCCTTCCTATTAATGCCAAGATACGGACTTAGCCCAAAAGACGACGATATTCGATCTTCATGCATCGATCTTCAATAACTTGCAAACCGCCTGTTTCAGCAATGGACCGAGCGATTTCGTTTTGAATACCCAGTTGTAACCACAACACTTTAGCCCCAATGCGTACAGCACTCTCGGCTACGGCAGGCGTATCTTCCGGGCGTCGGAACACATCCACAATATCAATAGCAAAGGGAATATCTTCAAGGCGTGGATAAACCTTCTCGCCCAATATGGTCTGAGCTTGAGGATGAACGGGTACAATGTGATATCCATGGTCTTTCAAGAATTGCGCCACTTGAAAGCTTGGGCGATCTTCTTTTGGTGATAAACCGACAATGGCCACATACCGATATTGCTGTAAGATCTGGCGAATTTGTTCATCGTCCACCTGATCAAATCCCTCCTGTGCCATATTAAAAACGTTTATTCGACGGGAGTTAACCAATGACGATATTCTGGGATCTGACCACGAACAGCCCGATTATAATGGGTTTGAATGCGCTCGGTAATGGACCCAATTCGACCAGTGCCGACCATGCGGTGATCAATTTGGGTAATGGGTGAGATTTGTGCACCTGTTCCGACTAAAAAGAGTTCATCGGCTATATAGAGCTCTGTACGATCAATGGCCCGCGTAATCACAGGATATCCTAAATCGTTGGCAAGATGCATAATTGTCTGCCGCGTAATGCCTTCCAAAATGTTTTCACTAACGTCAGGGGTAATTAATGTTCCTTCTCTCACCATAAATAAATTTGCGGCACTTCCCTCGGCAACATGTCCCTGTTCGGTTAAAAAGATGGCATCATCAAAACCGGAAAGGTGAGCATCTGTAACAGCTAGAGCCGTATTGACATAGGATCCAGTGACCTTTGCCCGGGAGGGAATGGCATTATCCTCGAGCCGTCGCCACGCCGATACCATAACGTGAATGCCTGTTGTCGGTATATAATCTCCCATGGGCACCGCGAAAATAGCAAATTCATCCCGAATACCGTCTAAGGTCACTTTAATGACGGGCTCGGCCTTAAACGCCAATGGACGAATATAAACGTCTTGACGAAATTCTTGCCGTCTCAATAGTTCCACTGTACGTTCCATCATTTCTTCAACACTATGACCGGGATTGATCCGCATAATCGTGCACGAACGCCAAAACCGTTCAAAATGCTCGCGAAGCTTTAAAATAAAGAGTCTATCCTCTTCCGCGTTATAATAAGCCCGTATACCTTCAAAACATCCTGTGCCATAATTCAAAGCATGGGTGGCGACTGACACGGTAGCCTGTTCCAAGGGTAAAAATTCGTGTTTGAAATACGCTAAAGGCACAGATATTCCTCCTATTCATCAGTCCATATTTTAAAACCCATAATAACAGGAACTCCTTGCCATGAAAACTCAAAGTCTATGAATATTCTCGTTTGCCGGACAGTAACCTCCTAGACTACCCGAATACAATTAGGATTTCTTAAGGGATTTTGATATCATGAACGTATAAAATTCTTAACATGGCCTTATCGGAGTCCAAGCAATAAAAGGAGCGCAACATGTCCAAAAAGCCGATTTCATTTAAAAGTCATAGTCGACGTCGACGGTTAGAAAAACAGTATCGTCCCCGTAAAACGGTCCATGAATGGGATGATCTCGTAGACTATTGGCGTCTGTTTATTCCGAATCCGGCGCAACTGTCAGACCGGGGACCGTGGACAGAACGGATGTTGTGGAGCAATGCCATTCTGGCTGGTTTAATTTCGGCTCTTCGGATTTGGCTTTTTGCGGGCTTTCATCTCCTCGTTATGTTAAGCGTCGCGATTAATACGTTATTTGACATGTTCCTGTTTTACTATGCCCTAACCTGGATTGTGGTGTGGATTCTAAACCGTACAGAAACAGGCCACAAACGTTACGAGGTCGATACATTACGCAAGCAAGCTATTGTCTATTCTGGCTGGCTCGTAATCCTCGTTGTAGCCGCTTGGATCCCCGTTCCTTTTCTGTCCATCGTCATTGGTCTTATTGTCGCGGTATTAGGAATTCGCGCCGTCCATTTCTTATACGGTGTCAATTGGCTACGTTCTGCTGCTAGTGTGCTAAGTGGCTCAGCAACCATCTGGATGTTGATCATGGTTTTGAACCGCATTGCTGGTCTCTAAATTGTTCTTACACGCTCATCTAACCATAAATGATGGCTCGCTCGCATCTATTGAACAGGGAGGATGAATTTTGGTAAACTTGGCCATTGTTAGCCGCAGATTGTCCGGGCGCGGTGGCATGGAGACCGTCATCAAAACGGTCGCACAAACGGCTCAAGCTGATCGTCTTCCCCTATCACTGTGGTCCATGGGTCGTCTTCTTGATACACAATGGCTCCACAATATTTCTTATCGCGATGTCAATATCGACCAAGGTACTGGACGCCGACTGCAGTTACGCGCCAAATTACCCCTGTACATCATGGCCCTAACACGCCTGCTTAAAGACAGTGACGTCGACACCTTATTGGTAACAGATCCAACTTTTGTGGAAGCGGCTCACTGGGCACGCCGAATCGTGCGCCGCCCCCTGCGTATTTTTTCATGGGTTCACTTTTCTCTAGATAAATTGGCAAATATATCAAGCCTGCGACTGGCTGATGGACATTTGGCTATTTCCCAGGGAATTAAACGGCAATTAGCCGATATTCCAGTGTCTGCCCCCATTTTTGTGGTCCACAACCCGTTACCCTACGATTTCCATCCAATCCCCCCGGGATCCATGGCTCCTGGCCAATTATTGTATGTGGGGCGGTTAAATAATCATCAAAAGCGTTTGGACTTGTTATTTGAAGCCTTGGCCCAAATTGCGGGTCCGTGGCAGTTGAACATTATGGGGGATGGTCCTGATTCCACCTGGCTAAAAGAGTTGACCCATCAATTAGGCATTGATAACCGAGTCCATTTTAACGGATGGCAGCCCAACCCCTGGCGTCTCGCCAATCCGCGTGCCCTTGTTTTGACATCTGATTTTGAAGGCTTTCCGATGGTACTTGTCGAAGGCCTCGCCCACGGAATACCTGTCATCGCAACAAACTGCCCCACCGGTCCTGAAGACATTGTCGAAAACCATAAGAATGGATTATTGGTGCCGACCGGATCAATCCCAGCCATTCGCGATGCCATTCGCATAGCATTAGATCGCGAATGGCCATGGCTATTATCTCCTCAAGAAATTCAACAAGATATTATATCGCGCTTTAATGCATCTCACGTCTTTAGAACTATGCTCAACGCTATTAATAGCGTTCCTCTGCGGTAAATAATGACCAAATATCCCGAATCATGTGATCAATATCATGGGAAAATTGGGGTTCGAACGACAGTTCCGCTCGCGCTTTATTAATATCTGCAACGAGTACCGGCGGATCTCCAGCTCTTCGTGGCAAGCGCTTAGGATCCACAGGCAATCCGGTGACTCGCGCAAAACCGTCCATTACTTCCTGGACTGAATGGCCATGCCCCGATCCGACATTAAATGCCGTAGATGGTCCCCCATCCTTCAAATATTGCGCAGCCTGAAGATGGGCTTCGACTAAGTCATGCATATGAATATAGTCACGGACCGCAGTACCATCAGGTGTTGGATAGTCTGTGCCATAAATTTCTGGTTGTTCGCCTTGAATGAGGGCATTAGCAATGCGAGGCAACAAGTGCGTTTCTGGAACATGGGATTCAACCACATTATTCACGCTTCCCGCCACATTAAAATAACGGAGAGCGACCCATGGTTGCACATACGCTTGGTCATAGGCCTGTAATATTTCTTCAAATTGCCATTTGCTGACGCCATAAGGGCTAATAGGAACTTTAGGCGCATCCTCCGGAATAGGGACCATTTCTGGGGTTCCATAAACCGCCGCCGAGGACGAAAAAATCACGGGAACAGGTCCCATATCGTGAAGATAGTTTAACATCGCCAAAGGAGCCACAAGATTTTCTTGAAAATACCGTGCCGGTTCTTGGACGGATTCCGATACGACAATGAGCCCGGCGCAATGGTACACAACATCGATGTGATACTGGTCATAAATCTGTTTCCAGATTTCTTTATCTCCAATGGATCCATAAAAAACCGGCACTCCTGGCACTTGGCTAGGAATATCCCGGTAATCGACAACAATGGGAATTTGGCCACGCTCTTTGAGGACAGCTGCTAACGATTGTCCTACGTAGCCTAGTCCACCCGTCACCACGACGGCATCAGGTTTGGACATGAATGTAAAGGCCTCCCTATTTCGGTTAATACCGTAATGGTATCACGCTTTTAGGTAGGAAGCTATGCACCTAATAACCCCAATGCCCACCCTATTCCGGCCCCTACGGCTGCAGACAGTGAAGCTAATATTCCAAATTGCAAACTGCTCAAGACCAAAGAACTGCCCGTTAAGCGTCCTTTTATAGCCCCCACCGTCAAGGCCGCCAAGAGTGACAACGCCCACGCTAAATCTCTCGCGGTCAAGGTCGGTAGTGGCAAAAGAAAAGGCAAAATAGGAGGACTTGAACCGACCATGACCGCGACAGCCATTGTCACCGCATTGGCCAATGGCGTTTCTTGATGGTTTGGATGCACCCCTAAAGCCTCCCGAACCATAAATTTTAGCCATCGTGGACGACTTGAAATAATATCCTTGCGAATTTGTGCGATAGAACGGTCAGGAATCCCGATGTCTTCCAACAATTCGGTGACCTCCTGAGCCTCCTGATGCGGGTGATTTTGAATATCCGCTTGTTGCTCTTTGATTTGTTGGTGAACCCAGTCATTTTGGGACACCGTGGCTAGATACGAACCGACACTCATCGATACCATGGCAGCGCCCACCGATGAGAGACCCGCAATCACAATCGAACCATGCGATTGATGCGACAAGGCTTCACCCGACACCAAGCCTATTGTCGCAACCAGCCCATCATTTACGCCAAAAATCGCTTCCCGTAATAAGACTTGCAAATTCCAATGATATTTCGGTGTTTCGCCATTGGACTCTGATTGCGGCGATTTAATTCGATTGCCCTGTGATGTTGTTGACATCTAGACGCTGCTACTAAGAACATAGACGTATTGACCTCTGCTAGAGTTTGCCTGCTTCAACGTGTCCCGCCTTCCAAAAAGAGCACCACTACGGTCGACGCGGCACTCCCCAGGCGTAAGTTCTAAGCTAAGCACCCGTAGACTACCTAGTGAGGTGAGGACGAGATATTCCGTCGCTCGTTCAAGCGTAATGGCTTTATTGAAATCATGGTCAATCACCACCCCATAGGATTCACAGGCCATGATCCTTTCCGCCACTGAGATTTTCACGTTCGTATGCCGACAGCGAGAACACTATTTACTGGCAGGATAGAACCTAGAGACTTGCCACAACTTAAGGCCGAGTTTTGCCCTGGTGATTTAATAGAATCCTTGCTTCGCTCTCGACCTATTCCAATGGCGGTAAGTGATCAGAGCCGTAATATATCGGTTTTTGGTAGTGATAAACGCTGTCAGGGTTTTCGACACTTCACTCACCACAAAGGCGTGATACGCTTCTCTCATATTGACTAAACGACCGTAGAGTTTTTATACTCTTAGCACATTTTTGTCAATGTTCCTTCCGGTTTAGTAGCAGGATGTTCACCTCTTTTCTTTTGATCTGTGAGCCTTCTCGTCAAAACATCGTTCTTCTCTATTTAGCGAACAGCGGAAGCTTTATTCACTAAATACCTCACCGCAACTCCTAATGACAAAATTTTAGAGCCCCAAGTCTCCCCCTATTCCCCGACATTTCGGTGGTAAAGGAAAAAGATTCTAGCACCTGTCCTGTTATACTAAGATAGTTTTGATCTGCTTTTTGTGATATAGTGCCCTCCGTCACTATTGCACCAACGGGAATATAACCAATTTCGTTTAATTTCATCCACTTAAGGGGCCGAACTTTAATACGCTGGCGTTCGATAGTCTGTTGTTCTTCGGAAAATGCTTTCACGTCACGATTATCCTTTTTTGAAGCTTGGGAATCCCGATTGGCCCTCAGGCACATCCTCAAGATTTTTTCACCAGGCTAATGGATGGTGGCCCGCTTAACGACCCACTTTCTTAATCCACAACACTATGGATGGCTTGAGATAAACTCTCTTTGTTAGCTCATTTCGAGAACTTCATTGCACCGACAAACCGTTTCTCGTGTTGCTTGGTCTGACAAATCGGCCAGTGACCATGGCTTTCTTAATTTTGTTCCGGTGTTCATGAGTTGGCACTATTTCTGTGTTGAAAACTGGGAACATTTCAACATCCTGGACAAGCTTAATTCGTCACCGGTTTACCAGGATTTTGTCCTTGAAGATAGTGTTGGATAATACTGATGTCATCTGCATTCATTTGACCCAAAGGAATCTGATTAAGAGGCCACCATTTCAAATCTAATAGCTCATGGTTCTCGGGTTTTAACTCCTGAGACGACGAAGACGTATTCTCCACTTGATAGTAAAAACGCAACGAATGAAACGGGTAACGAAAAAATGCAATAAAGCTTTCCCGCAAGCCAAGAAATTGTTGAACATTCACCACAAGACCCGTTTCTTCAAAGAACTCGCGTGTGAGTCCGGCTTCTAGCGTTTCCCAGGGTTCAATGCCCCCACCCGGCAAATCCCATTTTCCACTGAACCGGGATAGGGACAACAAAATCTGCTGGTTCTGGACAAGAAGGCCATATGCCGCAGGACGAAAGTGAATTTCTTGGGGAGAAAATTCGTGGAAGTGCCCATGCAAATCAGAAATTTTAACGGGTCGTGAGGGCGGTTTGGGTCTAGGCATCCACACATTCTCCTTGATCCAACATGCGTTCAGCACGCTGTGCAGCACGTTCCAAATAGACGGCCAGATGCTGAACCCTATCGGCATCCCAATCATAGCGCTGCACTCCCCAGCGCATCTGAAAATGACATCCGGGATTGTTGACAATAATAAGGTCAGGTTGCATATCTGCAAGAATTATCATTTTTTGTTCGAGAATACTCATGGCCCATTCTCTTTGCTCAATATTGTACGTCCCAGCCGATCCACAACAGCTATCTTGACCACTGTACGGCACAAAGAGATCTCCTGTGACACCCTTCAGGAGGTCCACCGTATCCTGTCCCGCATGTTCAACGTTTACTAAATGACAGGAATTCTGAAGGGTCACCCGCTTCCCGCTTCCTCTTAAGGGCACCTTGTGTTGCACCCGGTTAAAGACCGTCGCCCAATCCCGAACGCGTGCGCTAAACTGGCGTGCTTTGTCAGCGTACTTCGGATCATCGGCGAGCAATTCACCGTACTGCATAAGCATCGCCCCACAGCCCCCCGCCGTATTTACAATAAGTTTTTCACTATGCAAAAAAACATCGATATTCTGACGAGCCATCGCTTTGGCTTCTTCGGCGTATCCACTGTGTAGATGAAGCGCTCCACAACAACCTTGCTGGGCAGGGCTATCACTTTGTATGCCACCACGCGCCAACAAATTTTTCGCCGCCTGATTGGCATCGGCAAATTGTGCCGACATAATACAGCCTTCAAAAAATTCGACCGCGAATGTTGCCGTGGATGACGAGAGCGTAACCTTTGCTATCTGTTGTTCGGTGTATCCTAAAAAAGGCTTCAACGACTCTAATGGTTTAGGAAGCGAAATCTTTTTAAACCGGTTTCCCACACGCACCACACCGCGCAACCATTGTGGCTTTTTCACAAGTTTTAGGATTTGTCTCGTGGCAAAGGACAGCTGCGATCTTTGTTTACTGTGAGATGCTGATCGCAACATATCCCGACCTGTCTCCAAAATTCTGTGATAGCGAACTCCCGACGGGCAAGCTGTTTCACACGCCCGGCAATCTAAACAATGACTTAAAGAGTCATCCAAACCCTCACCAATGGCAATTTCACCCTGAATCGCCGCTTCAATCATGGCAATCCTTCCGCGGGGCGATTGCAGTTCGTTACTCGTTAATTGATAGGTCGGACAAACTGGCAAACAAAACCCGCACTTATTACAATGCTCTATATCCTCAGTCGCAATCATCCACGATGGCTGGGCGTCGATTGTCATTTCCCCCTATTCATGAATTTTCGAAAACACTTCGTATGGATCAAATACCTGCTCTAGTCTCTTACGAATCGCTTGCCACGCTGCTTCTACAGGTTTTTCCCAGTAACGACCCGATCCTACAACCCGCTGTAAGCCGAGAACATCCGACCGGAACGAAGATTTGCCGTAGATTTCAAAAGCTCCACTTCCGGGATAGACAATCCACGACAAAACATCGTGGTTTCCCTCTAGTCCCTGCACAAGAGATTCAAGCCGAGACACTTTCAGGCCCCCTTCACCATAAATACCATGGTTTAAGGCCCAATGGATTAACTCTTGTCGCTTCTGCTCCCATTGTTTCCATAGCTCTTCGTCAACCCATGTAACGTGAACACCTAATTTTTTACATAAGCTTTCCACCAAACTTTCCGTGGCGTGAAATCCCGAAGCCTGATGAGAAAGCCATAAACAGGGGTCTTCATCCCGCCAATGGGTGAGAACCATCCCTTCCGGCCGATTATAATGACCACTTAAGTCGAGACTCATCTTCAGTAGCGTTTGAGCATCGCTGTGCGACACATATCCGAAGAGCCGGTGTTTTGGATAGGGGCGCAATCGTAAGATGACTTTGGAGATGGCTCCTAAGGTTCCCCATGATCCAATAGCTAACTTGGTAACATCGTACCCTGCAACATTTTTCATGGTTTTCCGTCCAAACCGTAGCACGTCACCGCGCCCGTCCACCCATTCCACCCCAAGGACAACATCGCGCCACCCGAACAGAAAACTATTCCGCCAATTCCGTGCATTGGAGGCGATTAACCCACCTACCGTGTCTTCTCCGGTATAGGGCAACAAAGGAACGTCTAAACCCTGTTGATGCAATAACGCCAAGAGCTTGGCCGCGGCAAATCCCGCTTCGACCTCGAGGGTCAAATTATCCCGGTCGAAATCCACAAGTTGATTCAATGCGGTCATTTCGATGTGAGTATCCGGAGCTCCCCCGACCACCGGCCACCTTTGAAAACCTCCTCCTATAGAGACCCGGAAATGCTTACCAATGGCGGTTCTAATCGCATCTTGGAGATCCTCGGCGCTCCCTGGTGTCCATATGCTCGATCTTGGTATCGCTTCTGTTAACTCTGGCCTATCCCCGGTAACGGTTTTTGGTGCCAAGACCACTTTCAAAGGGTTCAGCAATTCCTTAGGATCGAAGGCTCTTTTAATCTGAGCCATAATCTGCCGCTCTTTTGGACCATACATCAGGTCCATATTTTCCAGCTTATCAATACCTACCCCATGTTCCCCCGTAATGGCTCCACCCCGAGCAACACAGGCTTGAAGTATCGCCCGGTCGGTCTCTTTTAAACGCTGTAATTCTTCCGGGTTAGCCGGATTATAAGTAATGATCGGGTGCAGATTACCGTCTCCCGCGTGAGCGGAGCAAAAGATATCAAAGCCATAACGATGGCCAATTTCCAGCACGTCTTGCATCATGGCCGCCAACAGGGGTCTTGGTACCGTAACATCCTGTATCCACAAATGCGGCGCCAAACGGGCTGCCGCGCCGTAGTGAGAACGTCGACCTCGCCACAAAGCATCCGCTTCTAAATCGGTGGTAGCGATGCGAAAATCTGTTGCCCCCTGTTGCTGAACAATCTCCTGAATGCTCGCCACTTTTTCCAATACATCATTTGACGGTCCGTCCACCTCGATGAGCAACACGGCTCCGGCTTCAACAGGGTAGCCCGCATGCACAAACGACTCCACGAGCTGCAAAGATTTTTTATCTAATAATTCCAAGGTAGCCGGAACGATTTGCTGAGCAATTAAGGCAGATACCGTATCAAGGGCTTGTTCCACCGATGAAAAAACACCTAACATTGTCTTAATGGTTTCCGGTTGGGGCCAAATGGCGGCGACAATCTCCGTGAAGATCGCCATAGTACCTTCTGATCCGACCAAAATACCGGTAAAATCTAAATCAGTACGGTAATCCCGGGCCGTAGGTGTCCACAGTTTGGTCCCATCGGCTAAAACGACTTGCAGTTGAACCACGTGATTGGTCGTTACACCATATTTGACGCAATGAGGTCCTCCAGAATTTTCAGCGACATTGCCACCCAATGTGGCAATTTTATGACTTGCTGGATCCGGGGGATAGAAAAATCCTAGGGGCTTTAGGACCTGCTGCAAGTCCCAATTGACAACACCCGGTTTCATTCTGACCTCACGGCTCACCGTATCAATTTCTAAGATGTCCCGTTGAGCTGTTAAAGTGAGAACTACTCCCCCTAATATGGGAGTAGTGCCTCCACTTAAGTTGGATGAAGAGCCCCGGGGGATAACATAAATATGATGTTTGTCACATGCTCGCATCACCTGTTCGACGTCGTTGTCCGTCTTGGCAAAGACCACTAAGTCTGGCACATAACGTTCACCCGTCGCATCATAACTGAATGCTATGCGTTGGTCATAATCCACAATTATTTGCTGCGGTTCTAAAAATCGCTCGAGGTCGTGGATTAATTCTTGTAATGCATGCTCCTCTAGGGCAGGATAGCCCTCCGTTAGATGATGCCGATCCAATTGTCCCGCTAATGACTTGATGCCCATACCGAATTCTCCTACACATGAGACCTCATGACCATGATATGCAGCACACGGAAATCTCCAAACCTCTTCCGCTCATATTGCCCCTGCGTTATCCTGACTTTTTTGAAATTTCTCTCCCCACAACCACCTAGCAGTGAGGACATAAGAGAGACCTTTTCGTATGGTCAATCCTGGTCCTGGCACGGTAACGGACCATTAGTGTGGTAAGTCGCTACCATGGCATTGTGCGGTGAAAATCTGTCCATAGGATGAGAGGAGCCAACGAAAAATTTCAAACTTACCAAATCAACGCATGACCTGGCAAGGGCCGCCGACGACTTTCAATGAAATGCCGCAAATCGTCAGTGAGAGGTTTCTTTTCATATTGTGGTTGACCATCTTTGCCCCGTTCGCTGAGCTCTTCCAAGGTATAGAGATCATCCAAGGAATCAATCCGATCGATAAACAAGACGCCCTCTAAATGATCGACTTCATGTTGGATAATGCGAGCATCAAATCCCTCAAATCCCCGGCGCCATGGCTGCCCATTAATATCCGTCCCGGAAAGTTCAATGTATTCTGCTCTCCGCGTCGGACCATAAATCCCTGGTACACTAAGACATCCATCATAATCTTTCAGTTCGCCTCGTGCTCGAATGATTTTGGGATTGATTATAATCTCCGGATCTTGCATTGTGATGCCCTTCCATATAAAAACGCGTCTGGGAGAACCAATTTGTGGTGCGGCAATACCATAGGCAGCGACCGTCGGCCAGGTATCAAACAAATCGGTAAATAATTGCCTGACCTCATCAGTAAATGATTTGACCCGTGTTGTCCTCATTCGTAAAAAGTCATTTTGCGTACTAATCGTCCAAATTGCTTGTTCCAATAGACTCTCCCTCATCCGGTTGCACGTAATTTTAATCCCATTCGAGTATACCCAATCGCTTAAAACGCTCCATAATGTAATCGACCGGAGTATGTTCCACTCCATTATAACCAGGTTTTGTGTAAACGTTCAGGGCATCTGGAAAAGCCTCACGCAATATCCGGCGAATGCGCCGGCCAGCCGCATCCGCATCCGTAAAGATCACAACTGTATGGTGTTTAACCGCTTTGCGAATCCGCTCCAAACGATCCTGATTCGGAATTCCAAATGTCGGGATAATGGGAATTTCAGGGGGAAGAACAGCTTGCAGCCGTGAACGATCATTTTTTCCTTCAACAATAATCGCAAACGTTTCATCAGCCATGAGCAAATGACCTCCTTGGGAACAGTCACGGGTTTTGCATAAAATCACGGATGGCACTGTTCCAAAGTAAATCCAACGTGTATCGCAGCGTCTCGCATATAGCATCGAGCATTGGTCATCGCCTCGTCTAGCGACAGAGGTCCCGGAACTATAGGATAGATCAATCGGACGCCTTTTTTGTACAAATCCTCAACTCGTCCTGCTCGACTTCCGACAATGGCCACCACGGGTTTATTTTGCAAATGACTACGTTCGGTCACTATATTGACTAATTTCCCTTGCAACGTTTGTGAATCGAGTTTACCCTCACCGGTTATAATCCAGTCGGCCCAATTTATCCACTCATCAAGCGAAACCCAATTGGCCACCACTTCAGCCCCGGACTGAAGAATTCCTCCCAAGGCCAATATAGCAAATCCCATGCCTCCAGCACTGCCTGCCCCCGGAATGTCATCCCAATGATGATTGGGTCCCTGGACAATTTGCGCGAAGTGAGCCATATCTTGGTCTAATGAATTGAGGCGCTGAGAGGGAACCCCTTTTTGGGGTCCAAACATCATGACGGCCCCATTCGTTCCGGTAAGAGGAACATTAACATCCGTCAATCCAATTAGCGGTTTTGTGATGGGCTGGATTCTAGCCTCCATTACGCGGCCGAGATAACGACCTAGCGGTTTTACGGGATTATGATCTTGATCAAAAAAATCGCAGTCTAGAGCAGCCATGAGTCCCATGCCGCCATCGGTACTGCCACTTCCCCCCAAGGCCACGATCACCCGGCTTACGTCAGGATGACTGAGAGCCTGGCGGATTAGTTGTCCCGTTCCATAACTGGTCGTCGCATCACCATCTCGTAGTCGCTTATCCGGAGTTACAAATCCTGAAGCAACAGCAACCTCGATAATCGCCGTATCGTTCCATAAAACCCAATATCCGGCGTGTAATCGACCATAAATATCCTGACATTCTGCCGGGATAATTTTCCCACCCAAGAACTGAGCCACGGCAGCAGTCCCTTCTCCTCCATCGGCGACAGGAAGAACACGAATATCCCAAGACGGAAAGACTTCTAGGAGCCCACTGGCAATGGCACGACCAGCGTCCAGAGAAGACAGCGATCCTTTAAATGAATCGACAGCAACTAAGATTTTCACCTACAAGCCCCTCCTGGTAGCTATTTTACCATTGACAGAGAAGCTTTCCATCTTTCGTAGGAACTTATGGGTCGGTTTTGGCACGCAGAACGAGAATATTCGGAAGCCTTTGCTATACTGTAAACAAGCTTCTATGCATTATGCGTTTTTTATTCCCGAATCGTAGGAAAGAAGCAAGACAAAGAAATAATAAATGGAGGGAATTATGCAAGTCGTGAGTTTTGGCACCAATGTCACTTATCCAGCCTTGGGACAAGGCACATGGCGCATGGGTGTTGACCCGAATTTGTTTACGCATGAGGTCAAAATGCTCCAAGAAGGAATCCAGCAGAACTTGCGCGTCATCGATACAGCCGCCATGTACGCTGATGGTGGCGCAGAACGAGTGGTTGGCCAGGCTATACAACCGTACCGGCATGACGTATTTGTCGTCACGAAAGTATGGCCCACGCACGCAGATTATGAGGGCGTTATTACCTCGCTTAAAAATTCATTGGACCGCTTAAATACCTCTTATGTGGATTTATTCCTCCTGCACTGGCCCAGCAAACAATATCCACTCCAAGAAACAATGCGCGCCATGGCTACGGTTTATGAAAAAGGTTGGACAAAATCCCTAGGCGTAAGTAATTTCAATGTTGATTTATTAAAACAAGCCCAACAATTCTTGGGGGACATTCCCCTCGTCGCCAATCAGGTCGAATATTCACTAACAGCCCGGGCGGCAGAACTCACTGTTATACCGTATTGTCAAGACCACAATATTACAGTCATGGCTTATTCCCCTATAAAACATTTAAATGCATTAGATCCTAATGGTCCTCAACGTCGTCTTCTACACGCACTGGCCAGAGACTATCACACGACTGAACACGTCATCGCGTTAGCATGGGTGATCCGCCAAAGGGAAGTCATCGCAATTCCCAAAACGTCTCAACATGACCATTTACTAGCCAATCTTTCTGCCTTAACCCTGAACTTATCACCTGATGATGAAAAGCGCCTCGATGCCTTGTTCCCTCCATCTTCGCATGACTTAACCATACAATTGTTATGAAAACAAATCACATGCCCCTTCTTGAATGATGACCAAGAAGGGGCATGTATCGCCCTTCGAAAGGATCAAGGAACGCTCACAGGAAGACCAACCGGAGCATTGGTTTAGAATTTCGGTGCGCAGCCCATTATTCTTCAGATTTATTGGCTTCTTCCCACCACGTTAAAAACAAATCCATTGAATTTCGACGCACACGTAGTTCGGCAGCCCATTGTTTTAGCCGTTCAATTCCTTCATCAGTAATCCGGTAAAACCGTTTGGGGGCTCCCTGATCCTCTGTAATCCATGATGACGATACCGCCCCTTGATTTTCTAAATCACGCAATAGTCGGTAAACTCCACCACTATCGATAATCCATACAGGGGGCAATTCATCTTGTAGCCGTTTTAAAATGGCCCCCCCGTGCATGGGTTGTTGATATATAAACAGTAATATAAATGCTTCTAGATGTTTGCCAGTTTGATATCGTCTCCCTGGCTCCATTGCATTTGGCATCAAAAGTCCCTCTTTTTTCATGGAATTCTCTCCTTACCTTAACAAAAAGCGGGACCTGATGCCATTATTCTGAGGAGCCAATACGAGGAATTTCCCTAAAACGCCTCTTCACCAAGAAGATTTCGGCCAACAATCAACGTGTGAATCTCATAGGTTCCCTCATACGTATCCACGGTTTCCAAGTTCGCCATGTGACGAATTGAGGCATAATCTGTACTAATACCATTTCCGCCTAGTAATTCCCGAGACATTCGGGCAATTTCCAAGGCGGCCCGGGCATTGTGTCGCTTCGCCAACGAGACATGGGCATAATCAAGTTGGCCGTTTTGGTACAGCCAACCCAGTTGGCGTGCCATTAACTGCATACTCACTAACCTGGTTTGCATGTCTACAATGCGTTCTTGCACCAGTTGTGTCGCGGCAATAGGGCGACCAAAAGCCACACGAGTTTTGGCATAAGTCGCAGCCTCTACTAGGCAATCCATGGCTGCCCCTATAGCTCCCCAGGCAATGCCGTAGCGAGCTTGCGTTAAACAACTAAGGGGTGCCCCTAAACCCTTAGCATGTGGGAGTTGTAGACTTTGATCGACGTGTACACCATCTAAATAGAGTTCGGAGGTCGCAGACATTCGCATAGAAGCTTTGGTGTGGATCGGCCGAGCAGAAAATCCTGGAGCATCGGTCGGCACGATAAAACCACGAATCGTTCCAGTATCATCCTTCGCCCACACAATCGCAATATCTGCTAAATGACCGTTAGTAATCCAGCGTTTAGTTCCTGAAAGCACATAGTCATCGCCCACTTGATGGGCCTTCGTGAGCATTGAGGCGGGATCAGAACCCGCGTCCGGTTCGGTCAAGCCGAAACATCCAATCACTTGGCCCGAAGCCATAGCCGGGAGATACTGACGGCGTTGTTCTTCTGAACCATAACGATAAATTGCGTACATCGCCAAAGCTCCTTGGACGGAAGCAAAGGACCTGAGTCCCGAATCCCCGCGTTCCAATTCTTGCATGATTAGTCCATAAGCAAGCGGGGATAAGGCACTCCCCCCATATTCTTCGGGTAAATTGGATCCCAATACCCCTAGGCGTCCTAATTCTGGGATCAGTGAAACGGGGAATTCGCCTGCTTGCCACCATTGCCCGGCAAAGGGTTTAATCTGTTCATCAACGAAATGGCGGACTGCATGCTGAACATCTCTTTCTTCTTCTGTCCATAGTCCCGATATTCGGTAGAAATCTTCAACTTTTGCCACGATATCGTCAACATCTATTATCTCCATTGGTTCGCGACTATCCTTTCCTGACCAATTTCGCTGCTACTTCTAAAAAAGAGTCGTTGGCATGTCTCGTTCCCATGAAGGGAAGAAGAGGGCCTTAGTGCTGGCCCTCTTCTTCAAATGCTTTTTCCAAAATATTTAACGCCTCTTCTAGCATATCTAAAGGCGTATTTAAGGGGGCTAGGAACCGAATCACGTTGCCATAAATACCAGCCTTGAGCATAATGACACCGTGATGTAAGGCATAGTTTAATATACGCGCCGTCAAATCGCTGTAAGGCTCCTTGGTTTGGGGATCTTTCACCAATTCAATAGCAACCATTGCTCCTAATCCGCGAACGTCCCCAATCACTGGATACTTCTTTTGCATCGCGCTAAGACGCGTCATTAAATACTCTCCTTGCTTCTCAGCTTGCGACAGAAGATCCTCTTCCTCGAAAATATCCAAAACCGCATTTCCAGCAGCTGTAGCTAATGGATTACCCACATAGGTTCCGCCAATCTGAGAGTCTCCGGGTCCGTCCATGACTTCCGCACGGCCCATGACCCCAGACAAGGGCACACCATCGGCAATAGATTTCGCCATCGTTAACAAATCTGGGCGGATATTCGCATATTCGGTGGCAAAAAACTTTCCTGTACGGCCAAAACCGGTCTGAACTTCATCCACGATTAAGAGAATTCCATGACGTTCGGTAAATGCTCGCAACCAGGGTAAAAAGCTCTTGGGAGGAACCACAAAACCGCCTTCTCCTTGAACGGGTTCCACAATCACCGCAGCAACATCTTCTGGGGCAACTTGAAGCATCAACGCTTGTTCGATGGCCTGGTAACAGGTTTCGTCACATTCATGTTGCAAAGAACCCTGGGCATAGGGACAGCGGTAGGGATACGGAAAAGGCACACGATATACTTCTGGCGCAAAAGGCCCCATACCTGCCTTATACGGGTGAACCTTACTCGTTAGTGTCATAGCCATCAACGTGCGGCCATGAAATGCCCGCTCAAATGCAATAATCCCTTTACGCTTCGTGTAAGCGCGGGCAATTTTAATGGCATTTTCCACAGCTTCAGCACCCGAGTTAAAAAAGACCGTTGTAGCAGGACCACCACCAGGAAACTTCGCATTGAGCCTTTCCGCCAACCGAACGTAACTTTCATAAGGCACGACCGTAAAATCCGTATGTAAGAACCGGTCAACTTGCTCATGCAAGGCTTGTCGCACTTTATCATGCGTATGTCCGACATTTAATACCCCAACGCCACCTGTTAAATCAATAAAGGTGTTGCCGTCGATATCTGTGAGCAAACTGCCATGGGCTTTATCAATAACAAGCGGCGCATATACCGATGTTGCCCTTGGCGTCGCCTTATCGATGCGGGCTAGTACAGATTGCGAGCGAGGTCCTGGAATTTCTGTCTTAAGTTCAATATATTTAGTAGCGGTTGCCATAAAAATCCTCCTTAGCGTATCAAGAAAGTATCAAGGTACTGCCGATAAATTGTCTATGCCATAAAAGAGAGTTTTTTAGTCGTCTATCTGAGCTCGTTGAAGTTTGCCACTGTAGTCCACATATACCGCTTTCCATTCCGAGAAGAAATCTAAAGCGGCCGTTCCGGCTTCGCGGTGACCATTCCCAGTACCCCGAGTTCCGCCAAAAGGAAGATGGATTTCAGCGCCAATGGTGCCAGCGTTAATGTACACAATCCCCGTAGCTAAATCGCGTATGGCTTGGAATGCGGCATTCACATTGCGCGTAAAGATAGACGAACTGAGCCCATATGTGACTTTGTTATTGACCTGGATAGCTTCTTCAAGCGTCTTGACTTTGATCATAGATAGCACCGGACCAAAAATTTCTTCTTGTGCTATGCGCATTTCGATGGTGACATCAGTGAATAGGGTGGGAAGATAGAAATTTCCAGCCGATAAGCCACTATCATGAGGGACATCTCCTCCGATTTCCAAATGAGCCCCTTCGTCTTGTCCTATTTGAACATATTTATGAACTTTTTCGACGGCCTGGCGATTTATCAAAGGTCCTACATCCGTTTTGCTATCCAATCCGGATCCCAAACTGAGCTTCGCAATTCGGTCCTTTAAGCGCTCTCGCAGGACATCATAAATCCCCTCTTGCACAATAAGTCGGGAACAGGCCGTGCACCGTTGACCTGTCGTTCCGAATGCACTCCAAATAATACCATCGATAGCTAAATCCAAATCGGCATCATCGAGAACAATAATGGCATTTTTCCCACCCAATTCTAAAGATACCCGCTTTAATTGGGATCCAGCCACTTGCGCCACATGTCTTCCCGTTTCATTCGATCCGGTAAATGATATTAAAGCGACATCGGGATGACTGATTAAAGTTTCTCCGACTTCACTGCCCGATCCGAAGACAAGATTAACAACCCCAGCTGGAACCCCTGCTTCTTCCAATATTTTTACTAGTTCATAAGCCAGTTGCGGAGTTTCTGACGCTGGCTTGAAGACCACAGTATTCCCGGCCACTAGCGCAGGGAAAATTTTCCACGTTGGGATAGCCATAGGAAAATTCCACGGAGTTATAATAGCGGCCACTCCAATAGGATCACGGACTGCCATCGCAAATTTATTAGGGAGCTCAGAGGGAGTGGTATAGCCAAAAGACCGGCGGCCTTCACCAGCCATGTAAAATGCCATATCAATGCCTTCTTGGACATCGCCCTCTGCTTCCAATAAGACTTTGCCCATTTCTTGCGTCATTTTCTTGGCTAGTTCTGATTTGCGTTCCATTAACAATTGGCCTACGCGAAATAATATTTCACCCCGTTTAGGAGCCGGAACCAGTCGCCACGATTGAAATGCCTCTTTTGCTGCAGCCACAGCACGATTGACATCCTCTCGTGAAGACCGCGGTACTTCCACAAGCACTTCGCCAGTTGCCGGATTATAGTCATTATGATATTGCCCATTAACGGGTTCAGACCATTGCCCGCCAATAAAATTTAATAGGCGCACATGCATCCTCCTCTTCCATCACAAAATTGAGAAAATTTACGCAAGGGATAAGTCTTACTCTCTTCCCCTTCCTCAGTATACTGAAATCGCTGGCGTTGTGCTTATATCGGAACCGTTTTCAGATAGCTTTGGCTTATTGCCAGTGAATTTGTTCATTGATACAATTTTGTTATACACAAGTTCAATGTTTTGATTTGTGAGGAGGATGAAATTGGTTCACCACTTATCACCCGAACGGGTCGAAAGCATGGCGCGGAACGGACAGGCCATCGTGGTTGACGTTCGTGAATCGAGCGAATACAAACAGGGACATATCCCCCGGGCACGGCACATCCCACTGAGTCAGTTAGTCCACCGCTTAAAAGAAGTGAGTAAATCGCACACAGTTGTTGTGGTGTGTCAAAGCGGCAACCGGTCTGCACGCGCCTGCGAGATGCTACAACAAGCCGGATACACCAAAGTGTTCAACTTGTCGGGCGGCATGAATAACTGGAAAGGCCCTGTTGAACGATAAAAATCGCCTGTCAACGATCCCGGCCTACAGGCCGGGGCTTGCAGGTGTTTCGCCAAGAAAATCCTCTTGTAGATCAGTGATAAAAAAACGATTTGACGGGGATGCTTGCGCTAACCCACCAATCCTCCACAGAACAGATAGAGGATAGTTCGAGACCATTGAAGCTCTGCATTGTGATCTTAATGAATAATATCGTTTGAGAGCCTCCGGCAATCCCGACGAACCATTGGTCGGAGTCGCGGCGACACTATCCAATAGGGCCAACCTCAATTAATTTAACAACAAATACTTTGCGATATCGGATTTGGTCACTTGTCCCGTGCTGAGACGAACAATGCTCGCCCCTGTTGCAAAGAATTCTGTATTAAACGCTGGCACTTCTGCTCTTCCCATATCATCATAGGGATAAAAGGTTCCATCAATAGTCAGTCCATTGTCGAACAACCCATTCCGCACAAAAATAATCTCCGTTTCCTCTACCGAATAATCAATCTTGACCCCCACAAAACCCGATACAGGATAATGACGCGCTCCGTCCTGCCGCATTTTTTGCAGCGCTAGATCCCGGCTTTGCATAAACCTATTGCTTATGTCTGTCAATTCTTGGTTATACCAACTTTGCGCAATACCATATTTCGTGGAAAATCCTACCGGCATACAATGCCAGTGATAGCCTAAAGCAATGTTGACTGGCAACCATCCCCGCTGGAGTAATTTATAAGTGTCTTCCCCACTCAGCGGACTGACCAAGGGTTTCACCGGTGGATTCAGTCCCATAAAACGCACAGCGGTGCCGAGTATGGTGAAAGAGACCACGGTTTCATCCCGTTGAAAGCGGTAACGGGCATTGAGTACGGCATGCGCTCCAACCGCGGTTGCCTCTTGAATTAAGCGATCAATCGCCTCATCCTTGGCCCGGTAATAAGCTCGTACTAGGTTCGTGGCATCTAAATTGCTGTCAAGAAAGATGTGCCCTTGACTATCTGTCGCGGCATGAAAATAACAAGCCCCACTCACTTGAACAAGGGGTTCAATCCGGAGATGCTCTACCAAGAAAAAATCTGGTGTCGAATAAGTACTCATCCACGGCAATTCGCCCGATATAGTACGGTGTAAACGTACTTTGGCTTTATTGGGTAAATCACCAGATTCTAATGCCTGTAGATCAGCTTGCATCTCTTCTGGTCGTTGGCTTTCATAGACTTTATTCGTCAAAGACGTCCGTGGCCCGTCTTGTGGCTTAGAGGGCCTGCGAAAAAAAGGCATAAAGACCATCTCCCTTCTCCGGGGAACACCTTAATCGGTTGTATTATCATTCATGGGCAAAACCAGGTTCGGTGGCGTCATAACACTATCCTGAAACTTCACAACAGCCGTCCCTACAGCAAAAAATTCAAGAATATGCGAATCCCAACTATGATTGTTTTCGTGGAGATGAACGCCTACAATGCCCTGCGCTTTTAGTTCTGCTGCTTCCGTTTGCATGCGCTCCATGGCACGTTCCCTTGCATCATAAAGTCCTTGAGTGTATGGAAGTAACTCCCGGTTTTGTCCTAACTGTCGTATTGTCGCCAACGTTCCTTGATGGGCAACATGATACACACAAGAGCCCATAACCAAGCTGACGGGCCGGTATCCAGCTTGCATTAATAAATAAAAATCTTGTCCTGAAAGATCGGAGGTAAAGGGTTTTCCTTTAATTGTGCGGTGGCTTGACCCATCCTTGGCTTTGACAGCCGTCCCAATTGCGACAAATTCTGCAATATGTTGTCCCCATTCCCGGTGACTGACTTGTAGACGTACACCAATAATTCCATCCGCTTTGAGCGCATCGGCCTCTTCCTCCATGCGGGTCATGGCGAGTTCACGGGCATTGTACATGGCTTGCGATAAAACTGTCATTTCCTGGTTCTTTGTCCAATTGGCCTGCTGATAACCTATGTGGTAAATAGATGATCCCATAACCATGCCTAGAGGGGTAAATCCTGCTTCTTCAACCAAAATGAACTCGTTTACCGATAGATCACTGGTAAATACGAAATGATCAGGTTCCTGTTGTAACCGCGACAACGCATCTTGGGGCAGATCGGAATATTCCGCCATTTTTAGTTGACCCGTTCTTAAAGTTCTCCAGGTCGTCCTCCCTTCCAATTTCTTGGAATCAGTATAGCAAATTGGAATCAGCAATGTGGGGGGATTGGTGTGGTATACTACTGGCGATATGATAGCGGAGGCGACGAACATGGCAGATGCAATCGAAACGATCGAAGGCTGGTATGCCTTGCACGATTTTCGCCAGATAAACTGGCCCTTATGGAATTCCTGCACGTCATCAGAACGGGAAGATGCAATTTCGTCATTAATGAAAATCCTAAACCAATGGACAGCCGTGGAAGAATCTGGAGAGGGCAGTACAGGCATCTACCACATTATTGGACACAAAGCGGATCTGTTATTTGCCAATTTTCGTCCAACCGTTGACGAACTGCTTCAAGCCGAGTTGGACATTGACAAATCGCCCATGAGTCGCTTTTTTACCAAACCGTATTCTTATTTCTCAGTAGTAGAATTAAGTAAGTATCTTGTTAAAGGACAAGTTGATCCCTTGGCGTTGCCAGGGACTAAAGAGCGTCTTTACCCTATTTTGCCGAAAACACAGTATGTGTGTTTTTATCCCATGAATAAGCGGCGAGAAGGCCAGGATAACTGGTATATGCTGAGCAAAGACGAACGCCGGGAAAAAATGAAGGGACATGGCATCTTAGGTCATAAGTATGCCGACCGTGTTACCCAAATCATAACCGGTTCCCAAGGGCTTGATGACTGGGAATGGGGTGTCACACTGTATGCTAATGACATGTTAGATTTTAAAAAACTTATCTATGAAATGCGATTCGATGAAGCCAGTGCACGCTTCGCTGACTTTGGCCCATTTCTTGTTGGCAAACGCCTGACCCAGGAATCGCTTCAAGTTCTATTAGGTTAGATTTATGACATTCTCCATTCTCTGTGACTTCTCTGTTATTTGGAAGCGCAGAGAATGGGGTTACATATGATCTGCCAGATCGCGCGTGTTTTCGGTTTTAACTGCTTTCTAATTTTCTATTTTTCCCTCCTATCTCTAATTTTTAATTCCGGGCACAAGCTTCCTTGTACGTCTTTTGTGGATGTGTTTTCAATCATATTATCAAGTTGAACAAATTCTCAAAATGGTTGAGCACTAGGCGTTACCTATGCTAGCATGTTTACAATCTTTCTCAGGAGTGTGCCCATTATGCATATAGGATTGATTAATCGTTATCATGATTGGTTAGGTCTACCCGACTTAGAGCCAGTAACAATCGGAGAAGGCAATACCCCAATGGTTCACTGGGCGACATGGGATTCGTCGCGAATCTGGCTAAAACTCGAAGGATGTAATCCTACCGGATCTTTTAAGGATCGTGGCATGACGGTTGCAGTTAGTCAGGCCCGATACGCTGGAGCCAAAGCGGTGATTTGTGCATCCACTGGAAACACCGCAGCATCTGCCGCGGCTTATGCTGGTCGAGCCGGTCTCAAAGCGTTCGTGGTGATTCCCAACGGCCAAGTAGCCTTGCCCAAAATGATTCAGGCCAGTGCATACGGTGCCACAATTTTGGCCATCGAAGGCAATTTCGACCAGGCATTGAACGCTGTGCGAGAAGTCGCCGAACAAGAGTCGTGGATCGCTTTAGTTAATTCCGTTAACCCTTGGCGTCTTCGAGGGCAAGAAACAGGTGCATATGAAATTCTTGATGATCTAGGCCATTGTCCCCAAGCTTTAGTGTTACCTGTCGGTAACGCAGGCAATATCTCAGCATATTTTCACGGATTCCGCCGCCGTAATGAAGGAATCCCGCAAATGTTCGGCATACAAGCCCAAGGTGCGGATCCGTTAGTCCAAGGTCATGAACTCGATAACGTTAACACCGTGGCTTCAGCCATCCGCATTGGGCGGCCGGCCAGTGCTCATTTAGCCAAAGAAGCTGTCCAAGAATCTCGTGGCTCATTTTACTCTGTAGCGGACTCTTCGATCTTGCAGGCCCAGGAAGAACTAGCCCACGGCGGAGTGTTTGTTGAACCAGCTTCTGCTGCCGCTTATGCAGGTCTCAAGGCCTTGTATCATCAGGGAAGACTGCCTCATGGAGATATTGTCGTCATTTTAACGGGAAATGGTCTCAAAGATTCGCAAACGCCAACACTGTGGGCGCACGTCGAACCTCATGTTGTCGACAGTCATAACTTATTAGATGCCATTGGCCAGTTAATGAATTCTTAGAAAGATGGTGAGTACCGCGTGTTACTAATTCAAGTGCCTGCGACCAGTGCCAATCTCGGCTCGGGGTTGGATAGTTTAGGCTTGGCGTTGTCACTCTATTTAAAATTAACCTATTGTTCGGCTCCAACGTTAACGATCGAACCCTTCGGCGAAGGTGCTGAGGTGTTGCCTCGCAATGAAGACAACCTGATATGGACAACAGCAAGCCGATTGTATTGGGAGATGACAGGGTCGATAATTCCCCCAGGACACATCACAGTGTCCAGCCAAATTCCCTTAAGCCGGGGTTTGGGTTCTAGTGCCGCAGCCGTCGTTGCGGGTTTATTATTGGCCAACGCATTATTGCCAGAACCGCTCAGCATGGATCGCCTTTTACACACAGCCACAGCCATCGAAGGCCATCCGGACAATGTAGCTGCCGCTCTCTTTGGGGGATTTGTCCTCGTCTACCGAGATCGTAACAGTGTGATTCGTGTCAACCGTTATACACCTCCCGCGCTCACCAGTCTTTTAGCTATTCCGGCGTATCCGGTTCCTACCAAAGATTCACGGGCGATTTTACCGCCCCAAGTCTCTCGTGACGATGCCATATTTAATGCGCAAAGGGTGGCACTATGGATTCATGCCGTCTCACAAAATGATTGGAGCGTGTTGCGAGATGCAGCTGATGACCGTCTGCACCAACCTTATCGCACAGTCTTAGTGGAGGGACTCGATGAATTAATTCGGGCGAGTTATGACGCGGGAGCCTTTGCCGCTACACTCTCCGGCTCGGGACCAACCGTTATGGCTTTGACGGATTCAGAACATGCACCAGCTATCGAAAAGGCCTGGAAAGATTTAGCGTCACACCATCATTGGCCGTTGACGATTCGTTATGCACAACCGATTGCCGAGGGTGCTCAAGTTCAGTGGATCGATAATATTAAAAACGAAGCTGCTGTAGCCGACGAGTGACGGGAAAACCATTTAGCTCAACCGCCTCAAATCCCCTATTCGCCCGCAGCCCGTATGTCGTCGGATCTTGTAAAAGTGTTAGTTGCTGAAGCCATTCCCGAGATGTCGTCGCGACAGCAACAACGGGTTGTACCGTGGACGGCAGTGCTTTCCATGCCAATGGTCCTGTAATCACTGGGCGCCCATAACCTAGCGCTTCAAGAATTTTATTTTGGGTTCCCGTTCCCAGTTCCACAGGACTGATGCAGATTCCTGCTTGGATATAAAGCGCGCGCAAATCATTGACGAAGCCGTGAGCCATCACACCGCGCGCGTGAATTCGCTCTGTTCCGGGTCCGGCCACGTGTAAAATATATCCTTCATCCACCAATGTCGGCCATATATGTGCCAAAAAGTGCTGTAAGCCAAGTCGATTCGGTAAATACGCCATATTGGCTACGAACAATAACTCCCGCGCATTGCCGGGCGCCAATAAAATTTTCTCTCTTACCGCGTTGGGAACCAAAACCGCTGAAAGCCCGTGATGGCTCAACCATTGCTGATCTTGCCAGCCGCTTACCCACGCTTCCGAATATTGGCCCGACCAAAAAATCTCTAGTTCATCCACTCCCCAAAGCATGATTTGCCGCAATATCCCGGTGTGAAACGTTTTCAACCGGGTTCGAAATAATCCCAGACTGTCAGTCAGGTCTAATATATGGATAGGAGCACGACATTTTAAGGCATACGGAGCCATTCGCAGTTGAAACGCAATGACAAGGTCATAAGGCCGTTGGGGACAGTCTTCAGAATAAACATGACGAGCCATATACAAGGATTTAAATTTGACTAATCTAGCGAGCCGCGTAAAAGGTTGGCCAACCACTCGGGGCTGCCATAATTCCGTAGGACCAAGAGCCTCAGCTCCCCGTACAATATTTTCTAACCGCAAACGTTCGCCTTGGGGGGAACCGTGGAGGTCAACGGCAGACACAATTAAAGTTTTCACGATTCCACCACCGATATTAACATCCCCAACGTTTTTTCAAGTTGGGTGTTAAGATTGTACTCATTCTTAACAAGATGATAAGACGCTTCTGCAATTTGATCATAATGGTCAAAAGCATAATGAATGCTCTCAATCAAAGCCTCGACATTCCCGACCGGACAAAGCAGTTGAACATCAATTGCCCCAAGAACTTCAGTTAAAGCACCCACAGGTGTCGCAACTACCGGGATTCCTGCCGCCATAGCGTCCAAAACGGTATACGGCAGACCTTCTTTATACGACGGCTGTACGACTACATCGATTTCATTGAAAAATTCATCAAGATTCTCCATCCACCCGACCCATTTCAAATTGGGTAATCGTTCGGAAGCGTGGATAATTTGGGCTCGAAAAGGACCATCCCCTGCAATAATCCATTGCCAGGACATTGTCTGTTCAGCCGCTTTCAGTACAACATCGAGACCCTTCTCTCGAGAAAATCGACCTATAAACCCAATGCGCCGCTGATGCCCTAACTGTTTTGGGAACAAGGCCCGAACTGGAACCCCGTTGGGAATTTTTTTGACGATAGCCTGGGTTTTAACTGACCGCATAAACTCATAATCCATATTGCTTAAGGTAATAATTCCGCGGCTCCGTTTTGCGGCCCATGTTTCTAAAAGTTGATAAAACTTTCGGCTTCGCCACGATCGCGTGCTATCAAAAAACACTAGTCCATGGGATGTATAGACCACAGGAATTTTGAGAATGATGCCAACCAAGCGCGATAAAATCCCTGCCTTGGAACTATGGGCATGGATCACATCCGGCCGCAATTGCCTCACAATCTTTAATAAAGCGGTAAATGCCGCCATATCCTGCCATGAGATATCCCGCTGCAAATAGCGAAGATAATAAACAGGCGCGACTTTTTCGACAGCCTGACTTAACCAATGCCCACCGCCGTGGACAACGGCGACCTGATGTCTTTGACTCGCCAAATATTGTACAAGTTCGGAAACGTGACGCTGAGCTCCGCCCGGCTCTCCTCCCGTAATTACCTCAACGATACGCACCGAGCGCCTCCTGCCCATCAAAACTACCGTCAATTGTAACGGACACTAGGAAAATTCGCCACACCCGCTCGCAGTTAATGATGTCAACGAATTTAGTCATGTTCCCAAATATTTTCATAAAATATCACAAAATCATAGGATAAACCTCTTGGAATGTCAGATCCATTCGTGGTATTCTAAGAATGATTTGATTCTGATGTAATTTTATTCGAATGATTGCATTGACAGCTTGTTTTCGATATATTTTAAGGTAAGAAGATTTGAGCAACCGCCGTTTTATTGCCCACAAACACCGAGTGAAATGACCAATGCGTTTAAATACGTAATTTTAGGGCTACTTATTGCTATTTAATGCATTTTCATACAATGCAATGCATGATTATGAATTGTTTCACTATCACGTTCCAGAAAGAAGGGTCTCCTTGATGATTTCGCGTTCTTTTTCATTACTTAAACATATTGGCATCGAACATGATGCTTGTGCGATTTATGCGGCGATTGCCAAAGAACCGGTAACGCTACAACAAACCGAACGGTTGTGGCGTGTCGGCATTGACTCGTTACGCCAAATGGATCATCGGGCGGGATGGATCGACGGCCGGAGTGATGGAACAGGATTATTAGTCGACATTCCTCGAGAACTCTGGCAGCAACGCCTCAAAGAGCACGGAGTGTCTGCATACTCCGCCTATGATCCGAGGTTCTGGATTTTACAGTTGGTTATTCCCATTTCCGCGCGGCGGGAGTCTCTCCAAACACTGAACCAATTGCTCCCGACCCTAAATTTTCGCCGTCTGGTCTCTCATATAGATCTGACCGATAGCGTCCAAGTCCTCGACTCTCATGCCTTGTGGTATGAAGGTAATCTGCATGAGACAGAAAACATCTTTGCAGCACTTGAGGCTTTGGAGGCGCGATTTAGCGGACTTATCGCGTCGTTTAGCAATTCCCATATCGTTTTAAAAGTAACAGAAGGCCCTGATGCTCTGGAACCTCTTCTTGCTGAACAACTTGGCACGCATTTTCAACCACGGGCGGTCATTGGTCACAATCGGTTTTCCACCAATACCGCGACGGATCTTTCACGGGTGCAGCCATTTTTAGGGTTGGCTCATAACGGTGAAATTGACACGATTGACCGTTTGCAACATGAAATGGCAGCCCATGGGATTAAACCAATCCCGCAAGGAAGCGATTCCCAGAATCTCGATCGTCTCTTATCGGCGTTGGTGTTACGTGATAAACTCGGTCACGCTGAAGCTGTTCGTGTTGCCATTAGCCCTTCACCAGCGGTCATCGAACAATTATCTCCCTCACTGCAAGCGTTATGGCGACAAATTCGCGCGATATGGGGACCCTATGCTCAAGGTCCAGCCGCCATCGTTCACCGTTTAGGTAACAGTATTGTGGCTGCCGTAGACGCGATGGGACTCCGACCGTTGTGGGTCTTAGAAACGCAAGAATATTTCATTTTGTCATCTGAGCCCGGCATTACCTCGCCGGATAGTTGGATTAAGGAACCGCGTGTCCTGGGGCCAGGGCAAATGATTGCGTTTGAATGGACCGAAAATGGACCCGTGAATGTTGTTGAAGATGACACCGTAATGGCTCGCTTAGCGAATAAATTAATGGGCGAACCCCCTCAAAAGTGGGAAGCCTCACATCGTGGCCACGCTGTCCACTCCTATCCAACCGGAGTGTACCGCGCCAACGGTTGGACCAAAGATGACGAACAGCTTATTAAGACTTTCGCTGAAGGACACCGGGAACCAATTGGGTCATTGGGATTCGATGGCCCACTCGCCCCATTTTCTGAAAGCCCCGTCAACATCAGTGATTATCTACAAGAAACTGTGGCGGTGGTCACCAATCCCGCCTTAGATCGCGAACGGGAAGCCGAACATTTTTCCTTGACCACGCTACTGGGTGCCAGACCACAATGGCAAAATATAAAACCTGTTGTCCCCCAGCCTGTCTTACTCGAATCACCGTGGCTCAATGATGAGGACATGGAACGCTTAACCGAATATTTTGGTTCACACGTTAGCGTATTGAATCTGTCCATGATGCCTTATCAAGAAGAACTCGAAGCGGTGAATCAATTAGCCCATGAAGCCGTTGCCGTTGTCGAAACCGGCACGTCAGTTCTCATTTTGGATGACCGTGCGAGTATTGGAGAAAATTCAGTGGGACTTGACCCTACGCTCGCGGTGGGAGCTATTGATGCAGCGTTAATTCAGCATGGGCTACGCAGACAATGTAGCATTATTGTCTGCTCTGGGATGATCCGTAATCTCCATGATAGTGCAGTCTTGCTGGGCCTAGGGGCTAATGCTTTAAATCCCTACCTCATTTGGGACCTTTCCGCGGATCAATATGAAGCGGTTAAAACCGTAATGAACCACGGCCTTGAAAAAATTATTTCTACCATGGGAATTCATGAATTACAAGGTTATGGCCGAGTGTTTTCGGCGATTGGTTTACCGGAGCCCATCGCCGAACTTCTGCAAATTAAAACCTTTGCGCCCGCTCCGTATGAATCATGGCTAGAACACCGTAACCAGCAATTGGCGGCCCGGTTGTCCTACCGGAACGAAGCCACACGTTTGTTACCTATTCCCCGGGCGACCAATCACGTATTCAAAGCGGTAAAGAAACTCGCTAATCGTTCGATGACAGCTCGGGAATATGAAGACCAGCTTCGCCATGTGGAAACCAAATATCCTATCGCACTGCGCCAAACTCTCACTTTTGATGCATCCCATTCCCTCAACGAGGATACACCGGTCTCATTAGAGGTAGGGGATCATTCGTTACCGTTTGTCATTTCTTCCATGTCGTTCGGATCCCAAGGGGAAACGGCATTTCGTGCCTATGCAGAAGCCGGTAAACGCCTGAACATGCTGTCAATGAATGGTGAAGGCGGAGAAATCCCGGACATGATTGGTCGGTACTATTACTGGCGTGGTCACCAAATTGCCTCAGGTCGTTTTGGCGTCAACACGAATTTGCTTAATGGCGCCCGCTATGCGGAAATCAAAATCGGCCAAGGGGCCAAGCCGGGTGAAGGTGGACATCTACCCGGAAAAAAGGTGTCAGTTAAGGTGGCTCATGCTCGAAACGCGGTTCCGGGCGTTGATCTCATTTCGCCCAGCAACAATCACGACTTGTATTCCATTGAAGACCTGAAAGAATTAATCGACGAGCTCAAAGAGGCAAATCCCGAATTACTCGTTTCGGTGAAAGTTCCTGTCGTTCCTAACATCGGAACAATTGCCGTGGGAATTGTTAAAGCTGGCGCCGATGTCATTAGCTTATCAGGTTTCGAAGGGGGAACAGGTGCAGCACGAGTTCATGCTTTACGGCACGTTGGCTTACCAGCAGACATTGGAGTACCGCTTACGCATGCCGCATTGACTCTCGCAGGTTTGCGAGATCGAGTCGAAATTTGGGCGGATGGAGGATTGCGTAGTGCCGCCGATGTTGTCCGAATGATATTGTTAGGAGCCAATCGAGTCGGTTTTGGTACCCTAAGTATGATGGCTTTAGGGTGTACAATTTGTCGGGGTTGCCAACTCGACACGTGCCATGTTGGCATTACCACGCAAATTGAGTCCCTTGAAGAGGCTCAGGAAAAAGGACTTAAACGATTTATCCCCCAGGATTTTGAATCGGCAGTGGAAGGCTTAGTCAACGTATTTAATGGTCTGGCCGAGGGTGTTCGAATGCATTTAAGGACGCTTGGCTTTACCTCTATTCAGCAAGCTGTCGGGCAAATGCACCTGTTACGACAAACAAGCTGGCAAGACCTCGTCGGCTATGAAACATTCTTAAATGAGCTGAATGACTTAATTCAACAAGATGAATTAGTCGCAGAAGGAAACCAAGCTGTAGGAATCGTCGCTAAGAGTGACCTTCGTCGTAGCTCGATGCGCCTTCGTAATAGTCGGTCCATTGGAACCAATGTATCTGGCCAACGGATTCGTTACAAAGATATTAAGACTCCGATTTTAAACCCTGTTGAACGGGTCGCAGGTCAAGGATTTGGCGCCTTTCTTAGCCAGGGCGTGCACCTCATTGCTCATGGTGGTGCCCAAGATGGCGTAGGTAAAGGGGCATCAGGAGGACTTATTGCTGTAGTCAAGGCCCCCAATGCCCAAGGACGCTATTACGGCGGTCATGTCGGAAAAAGTATGGCCTATGGAGCGCAAGCAGGCATATTTATTGTGCAAGGTGGAGCCGATGCCCGGGCTGGTATCCGTTTAGCGGGCGCTGATGTTGTAATTCTCGGGGATGGTATTCCGACACCCAAAGCAGCCGCTAATTCATGGGAAAGTGCAGTGATCAAAGGTTTTGGGTTTGAATACATGACTCGCGGACGCGGTCTTATCCTAGGAGATCCCGGTCCATGGCTAGCGTCGGGAATGACTGGCGGGGTCATTTACCTCCTGCACCAACCAGAGGAAGGGTTAACGCGCTCCTATTTGGAAAGCCGGCTCGCACGTTCGGCCAAAGTTGCAATTGTTCCGATTAATGATCACGATGTCCGGGACATTAATGAGCTATTAGAACCGGCTTTGCGTGTCTTGATAACCACCAATCAACACCAGCTGGTTGCACGACTTCGAGACATTTTAGCCCAGTCGCTGAACCGGTTCTTGAAAATCGTTCCCGCTTCTGAACAAATGGATCCGAGCATTTCAACCGAGTGAACCGTCTTGTTCGAAAAAGCCCTAACCTTAATCGGTTGGGGTTTTTCGTTTTTCCTATCCATCCCTTACCCAAATCGGCTATTATCCCTATTCCGGAGCGCAATTCGGATCACGCGATCACTAAAGTCAGAATACTTTGTCCCTTTTCCCTTGTGTTTCTTATATCTTCGGTTTATAATACGAACAAATGTTCTCTTAAGGAGTGCGAGGCATGGTAGAAATTTTTCATATCCCTTCTCACCAAGCACTAAATAAGACCCGTACAGAGTTTATGGGATTTGATTGGTCCGCAAATCCTTACCGCGGCTGTTCCCATGCCTGCCATTACTGCTATGCGCGAGATACCCATCGATATCTCAATTTGAGCATCGGTCCAGATTTTAGTAAAAAACTGTTCGTCAAAGACAACTTTCCTCTACGGCTTCGGCAAAATTTACACCATCACCATGTTCCCCTTGATCATATTATTACCCTGGGAACAGCCACAGATCCCTACCAACCCATCGAGGCCAAATATCGTATCACCCGTTCGATTTTAGAGGTGTTCCTTGACACAGGTCATGCTTTGACCATTACCACAAAATCACCACTCATTTTGCGTGACTTAGACTTGTTGCAAGTGTTAGCCCGCCGGGGCCAACTACAAGTGCACGTCAGTTTGATTTCCCTCAATTCTACGCAGTTGCGAATTTTAGAGCCGGGAGCGTCCAATCCCATGAGACGGGTCGAAATGATGGCTAATTTAATCGAAGCGGGTGTGCCTACGGCTTGGTTCTTGGCTCCCATCCTTCCTGCCATTACCGATGATGACAATGACTTAGTCTCCATCTTCGTGACAGCACAATCCATTAAGGTTCGATGGCTTATGGCCAGCATTGCACATTTTACCCCAACCACGTATGCGTATTTTTGCGAGGCACTGGCTCATAGTTCTTTAGCTTCTCGACTTCCCGCGTTTTCACGCGCCTACCAGCCATCCAATTACACCGTAAAAAGCACTTACCGCTCCCAGTTACGTCACAAGCTCCAGCAACTCCACCTCGAATATGGCATTGCAGCGAGTGCCGAAGGTCCGCACGGCTATCGAGCTATTTACCAAGACCAGTTTGCTTTTGGTCAGCATACCGTCCCGAATTCTGCACAAACCCTCTACAGTAAAACCCACATAGCCAACCATGTGCAGGGATAATCCGAAATCGTTATCGATACCAACGGCACGGACAAAAAATGCGATGCATATTATGTCATCCAAACATTCGCCAGTGCAAATCCCAAGGGGCGTTCAAAACGGGATGTAAATGCCCAATAACGCTTAACATGCATTCCTTCAGCTATCGACCTAATTGATTCGGCATACATCTTGTGGCATGATAAATAAATATGGAAGTCGGCAAAACGCCCGATGCAGGAGGCAAAAGGTCGTGCAAAAAATTGTAGTTGTTGGGGGCGGCTATGCCGGTTTAGGTGCAATTGGCCCTCTTCAAAAATTGGAAGAGGCTGAGCTCGTGTTAATTGAGCCGGGTACCGGCCATCAATTAATTCCTGAACTTCCCGAAGCGCTTGCCAAGCATGATAGTATCGAACACCATGTAGTTCCTTACGAAAGGCTTTTTACAGAAACCCGTGTCCAACACATACGCCAGTATGCCACCAATATCGATTTAACACGCCATAGCGTTCTCTTAGATAACGGTGATGATGTGCACTATGATTGGCTGATATTGTGCCCTGGTTCTGAACCGTCATTGCCTCCCATTCCCGGGCTTCGCGACGTGGCTCACACTTTACGTGATGCCTCAGATGCACGGGGAATCAAGGATGCTTTGAAATATGGTAAAGACCAGCGGGTTGCCGTCATAGGCGGAGGATTAACCGGTGTCGAAGTTGCCGGCATGTTAGCTCATGATCACGATGTGATTTTGGTAGAAGCCTTTGACCGATTATTGCCCGCACTCGGTTTAGGATTATCTCAATATGCCTACCGTCGGCTGGTTGCCGCAGGTGTTACCGTGGTCATGGGTCAAAAGTTAGTCCGAGTTAACCCTCCCCATATCGAACTCGAAAAAGATCACTTTGAGTATGATGTGCTCATCTGGGCAGGAGGTATCACGCCTCCTCGATGGATCCGTCAAACCGATCTCCCTTTAGATGCGCGTGGATATCCGCAAGCCGATGCCTATGGTCAAGTTCTCCCCAATGTGTTTGTTGCCGGAGATCTTTGGCATGTGGTTGTCGACGGCCAGGAAATCCCCGCAACAGCTCAACTGGCGGCTCTCGCGGGTGATTTTGTAGGCAATACGATTGTCAATCGGATTACGAAGAATAATCCAGGACCCGAATTTCGTCCCCGACTGCGAGGCATGCTAATTTCACTGGATGAAGGTCAGGGAGTTGGATGGGTATTACACGGGGGAATTCCCGTCCGAGGATTTAGCGCTCGGACCCTGAAAAATATCTCTTTTCAACAATATCGGTTAAAATTGTCCAAGATCTTTGATCGTCCCTGGCCGTTATAGAGGCCCGGAAGCTGACGATCGCTAGGAGATTATGAATGAAATATCTGGCCTTTGTTTTAGGAATTCTCGGCGGAATCACCGGCATTTTGGCTGGTCTTTTTGAACACATTCCTGGCGTTTATGATGCGTTGTTGAAGCATCTGAGCCGTTATGGGCTCACGTTTTCCCATATCACCGTCATCATGGGCGTATTAGGATTGATTTCAGGAATTTTATTCCTTATCAATCCTCGTTGGGCATCATGGATCGGGCTCATCGCCACGGTCGGTGGAGCGATTGGCTCGTTTACACTATGGCTCTTACCAGGTAGCTTTATTTTTATGGCTACGGTCATTGGTTTCTTTGAATTGGACAAGAGCCCTCACAATAACGAAGTCCACTAATTATTAAAGGGCACGTGGGCAAATGCGTCGGCAAACCAGTTGCTTAGAAGTGTATGCACTCCTAACTGATCTGCCGACGCGTTAATTTTATCCTGCCGGGCAACAATAGCCTGAACCGTCGCCGGACTCGCACTTGACGGATTATTTAACATCCGAATCACCGTCATCCCGAGTTGTGCCTCAGCCTGGTAAATCTGTATCCACGGTTCAATTTGTGCGTAAAATGACCGTGGCAATTTTTCTTCAAGAATACGTGTATTGTGGTTCCAGCGAGTGAATTGTCGGTATAAAGCGGTATTCAGCAAATTATCATGATGACGGTAACCATTCCAAAACGCTGTCATATGACGATCAAGGTGATCCAGAGGGCGAGTATTCATAAAACTAACCGAGTTGGCTGCTGCAAAGCTTTGCAATGCCGGTTGAACTGGCTTGCCCCATTGACCTAATGCCTGGACCCAAGCTTTTATAGGTTGGTATGTAGTGGGATGTTCTAAATACTGTGCACCAGTGGATAGCGCCACTTCCGATGGATAAGGTTGTAACATCGGATTAAACAAATAGCCATGCACGACGGAGATAAGATGAGGGCTTCGTCCCATCACGGGTCCCATAAATAATTGAGGATGGTGGCTTATAACATATGTATAGTCATTTACAGGATAATTGTCCCAAATCACAAGAGGATGCCCTATATCCTGCTCAACTGCAGTCGCCTGTTTTTGCGTGACGACTTTGGACAAAACCCATGGGCCGGTCCATATCACGGGAATATGCGCATTTAACTCCGTCTTTAACGTACTCCAATAGAGATTATTTTGTACTCCCCAATAAACTGTTGGAGTAAACAATAACTGAATAGCATGACCATCCTTTAATTCGTCTCGATAAACCCTGTCAACCAACTTACTTTGGGCCAACGCCAAATTGTTGTGATAAATTTGTGCATCGGGTCCGTTTAACTGGTCCGGAATATCATCAAAACTTATCATGAAAGAATGAATGCCAATGGACCATAATTGATTAATCTTGGCAAGCAATTGTTGTTGATCCCGGGGGGATGAGTATTCTATGGATAAGCCGGGACTAATAGAACAAACAAATTGAATGCGATTATTTTGGGCTGTCACAACCAAATGATGAAGTGCCTTCAAAGCTTGGGCCGGAAACAAGACATTCCATTGTGCCCGTAAATAGGGCGCATTCTTGGGCGCATAGACGAATGTATTGAAACCCTGACGATGCATGAATTGTAAAACCTGTACCGTCGCGCGAAAAGACCACTCAGGTCCATAAAACCCTTCAACGACACCCGCCATGAAGTCTTGTCGGGAAATATGAGGTAAATGCGCCACTGATGAGTGGGATTTAGTAGGTGACGAATGGATTGTCAGATTTCTTGACTCAGTATGCCAGATGAGTCCCGCACCGACTGCCAATGCTGCAATAATGCTCACAATCCCAATTGCCCGTTTGATAACAATCTCCCCCGTATTCCCTAAGCGAAACATCGTAAAACAATGTATCATAGATTCAATAAGCTTGTTGCTCATTTCCGTCGTTTGCGCGAAAATGAGGTCGAATAATGTCTCTAGCCAGGGGAAACGTTCATGAAACGATGGGTATCAAATTGGATTTTAGTCACATTAATTGATATTTTGGTATTTAATGGTGCTAACCTTGTTGCCTTTTTCATTCGGTTCGCATTTCGATTACCTCCCTACAATTTAGACGCCTTTATCCGGCTCTTCCCGTTTGAGACTTTCTCGTTGCTTGTTCTTTTCTATTTTTATGGGTTATACGACTGGTCGGCATCGAAAACGTCTCAAGAAGTGATGAGTTCTGTGGTTACGGCAATTATTGTCAACACTTTTTTTGCGACCATGTTTTCCTATATGATGGAAAATATTGGGTTTCCACGGACTGTTTTCTTTATTTCGGCCATGTTGCAAGTCATCTTGTTTCTCGCTTGGCGATTAATGTACCGGTCCTTGTCTCTGCGGACAGCTCCTTCGGTCCATGTAATGGTCGTCGGTCCCGAAAAAGAATGGCCCGAACTGACGATTCGCGCGGGAAAATATTTACCGAGAATTCGTGTCCACTACCGCCTCCCTGATGACTCTCTGTCATCCGCATTATGGCCTTACATTGGCGCGGTTATTCTGGGCAATGTCAATCAAGAAACAAAATCGCGGTATTTCATTGAATGTATGACACGCAATATTCCCTGCTTATGGAAACCCAATACCTATGACTTATTAGTGGCCGGTTCCGAATTAACGTCCCTCGGAGAAACTCCAATGTTTTCTTTAGCTTCAATCCGCACACGCCACGGATCAGCCGCAGTAAAACGCTTAGCCGATATTACGGTGTCCTTCTTCGGACTTGTCACTTTCTTCCCGATTTTACTGTTAATTGGTTTGGTCATTCTCATCGATTCGGGCCGTCCTATTCTTTATCGTCAAGAACGGATTACCGCTGGGGGACGACATTTTATGCTCGTCAAATTTCGTACGATGGTACCCGATGCCGAAAAGACTACGGGACCAGTATTGGCAAAGGCCGATGATCCCCGCATCACCCGGTTTGGTAAATTTTTGCGGGCCACCCATCTTGATGAATTACCTCAGCTGTGGAATATTTTGAAAGGGGACATGTCTTTAGTGGGGCCACGGCCGGAACGCCCGGTTTTTGTCGACCAACATCGCCGGAATATTGCCTTTTATGAATTACGACATTTGAGTACGCCAGGTTTGACGGGATTAGCCCAAGTCGCCGGTAGCTATACCTCAACGCCAGAAGAAAAAGCCACGTATGATTTGGCGTATGCCAAAACCTGGTCGTGGCTCAAGGATCTTTCTATTGTGATTCGCACCATCATTCAGATTCCCTTTAAAAAAGACCAACAATAGACGTGGTTTCACCAGCGATTTAGCCTAGCAGCGCGCGCCGAGACAATCTTTGGGAACGGAGAGAACGATTCTTAGGTACCACCCAAATTCGGTACCATGCTATTCCCAAAAATACCGTGAAAAAGAAATCCCCAAATGACACACCGCCAACAAACAAAGACTCGACGACCTGCTGGGCTAAACTGGCCAACATGATTGAAAACAGTGCATTGTCCTCCCAGCTTTGCCAAGGCCGTCGCATGAGTAGTCCAATCATCGCAACCCCCACAAGAAGAAGCCAAAGGCCTAATCCTACCAATCCTAACTCCACAGCAGACCGCAAAATGGAATCGGAGGGTGTCAAACCCGCATAAATGGCAGGCACAAAGGGTTTCAACGCGAGGGGCGAGTTACCAGGTCCCACACCCCAAACCCAATGATGATGCATCGCATCAAGACCCGCTTTCCACAAAACAATACGTCCGTTTAGGCCTTTATGCCACAACAGTTCCCACTTGTGTAGTCCAGTTTTCGCAATGAGTCCTGCGAGAAGCACAATACCAATGCCAAACATCGCCAAGACGCCACGTTTGCCATAATAAAACGTGACAAACATCATGACGCCAATCATACTGGCAATCCATGATGATCGGGAATAACTGAGGGCTACACCAATGAGTAGAAGTATACTGGCAATAAACCAAACAATGCGGATAATACCATCTTCACGATGGTCAAGCGTCAGATAGACCGCCGCCGGCAAAGCAAAAGTGACAAGCATCCCAAATGTATTCTTGTTGGCAAATGGCCATTGCCACGCTAACAAAATATGATGACCTACGGGAACTGGAAATCCCAAATGGTCAACTATCGCGGCAATCCCAGCTGTGATGGTAAGAACCACGCCCATCAAAGCAATGACTTGAAACAGGTCTTTTAAGCTTATGAAGCGCTTTTCAATAGACCAGGGAACAATAACGACTGCAATGAATAAGACCGCGGGAACGCCTAAGGCATATCGCAGTGAGGTGGCCACGTGAATGCCCATGAGTGTAGAAATGCCAATTCCAATAAGGTACAGCCCGTAAACCGCCATCCATTCTTTATTATGCCGTATAAACTGCCACCATTTTCTCCATTCAGGAGGACCCGCTTGAAGAATTCCCGCGAGAAAAACGGCGATCCATGGGAAATATTGACCGATCCCTGCATACCAATGGTGAATGACTTCGACGCCAACCGCCGTGACTAAGAGGTTCATGATAAATAACCGGGGATACACCCATACACTAATTCCCAATAATAGCCCGATTACAGCACAAATCACGAGCGCCACACTGTCACCTCAATATCTTTGACGTTAGACAATTTCCTGTCCAATTGTAACACGCCACAATCCGACAGATTGTGGCGTGTTAGAAAGAATTCTATGATCCAAGAAAAGTCCAGCGCGATTTAGGCGTTCAGTGTCAACATATAAATCCCTACGATAATCACAACTCCCGAAAAAACAAAGTTCAATAATCTCTTTTGTTTACTTAATTGGTTTGCTAGGCGAGTGCCCAAAACGCCTCCGAGTATGCCTCCTCCTACATACTCCACAACAACAAGCCACAATACCAAACCAGAGAATGCATAGTTGATAGCTGTCGTTAACCCGAATGTCCCCACGGAAAATAACGAGCTACCAATCGCATAAATCATGGGCATTCCGGTTGACATAATGAGTCCCGGTACAATTAAAAAGCCTCCACCAATACCGAAGAATCCCGACACAAATCCCACAAGCAATCCCGCCGGAATCACCCGCAATAACATTTTATGTGTCCAATGAAAACTGGTCGTCGTACTTTCACCTTTCTTGGGTTTCAGCATCAATATCGCAACGACAATCATCAGCAACGCAAACAAGAACAGCAAATCTTTCCCATTAACGATTTTCCCGATAGAGGACCCAATAAATGCTCCCACTGCTCCCGGAATAGCAAATCCTATAGCCGCTCCCCATTTGACATTACCGCTTCGCCAGTGAGGAATCAGGTTCAAGTAACTATTCACAGCTACGGCCAATGCCGTGGTACCAATAACCAAATGGGGATCGTGAATGCCAACAAAATATAGCAACAAAGGCACGGCCATAATAGACCCGCCGCCACCAATTAAGCCTAAGCTGAAACCCACAATCACTCCTGAAATAACGGCCAACACTTGTTGTATGGCCGTGACATGAACCATTGAAAACATCTCCTACCCTGCATATTTCTGCTCCCTATTTTACTCTTAATAATGTCATTTGACGACAACTCTTCAAGAAAAATTAATCGACGTATTTCACAATTAAACATTTAAAAGACGTTGTTAAATTATATTTGATTAATCAAAACTCCTGCGCCGTAGCTACTTGCCAAATTTTTTGTGCCAAAATCCATTCGTTCGCGGTCAAGACCATAAGATTCTCATTAAAAGCAAAAGTCGGTACCGTCTGGATCGACAGGATCTTTAAGAGATCCCTTGCCTTATCCAAATCAATCGCGAACACGTTAATGTGCGGATTACGTAAACTCATGGCTCCAATCAGGCGAACTGCCTGAGCACATTTCGGTCAGCTCGGCGTGGTGAATACGGCTATATGCACGGATTCTCCAATGCTATCGACTAAACTTTCGGTCATTGGCGTCAATATTTTTTGCCCACGACCCACGGCTAAGACTAAATCTCGCCAACTCGCTTCTTCTTGACCAATAGGTTCACCCACAAACCAGATATGTGCTGCCGAATCCTCGTGAGCAATCCCATAAAGTGGTAAGTTCCGGGGAAACCACGACCATACGATCTCAGGAAGCTTGTCCACCGTTTCCCAAAAAATCCACTCATTGTCCGCAAATTGTTGGACAAACGCGGGATGACCTTGACCATATTGCATAATATGGACAGGTTGCACCAAATTATCCAGCCATGGTAATCTCGACATTATGTCACTCCTGTCCTGATTCGTGCACAACCACTTGTCCCGAAATTTTTTCGATAATGCTGCGCCATCCGGCGATGACTATCCCAGTTTCATGCATCTGAGCAAATTCCATTCCACGCCGAATTAAGACTTCTCGTAAACGCAGATTATCGATAACCTCTTGAATCGCTTCAGCCCACTCGGCGCCATCATCACTCGACACTAATAGCGCAGGATATCCCCAAATGTTTCGCGTGTCAGGTGTATCTCTTAACACCACGGGAAGACCATGCGCATAGACATCTATCAACCGGTATAACTGACTAGGATCACGATCAGGATACACCAAGACATCTGCTGAATGATACAGACCCGATAATTGACTAACCGATAAAGGAGGAGCAAAAATTACGTGTTGGGCCAAACCTAAACGGGCCACAACAGGTGCTAATCGGTCACGGAAAGCCGTTCCCCCAATCAAAATCGCCTCCCCTTGCACCGTCAACAGCCTCTTCATTGCCGCCAAAAATGCCGTCAACCCGGACCCGTCCTGAAAAGACCCTAAATATAAAATGCGTGGTCTTTCCGACAACCGTAGATCGCGGGTGATAGCAAAGACATTCTCATCCAGCCCCAGTTCTTTGGGGGCATATGCGGGCAATCGTAAAAGAGTTTTTGTTTCGGACGTCTCATGTCCCCATGCCAATCCAACAGGGCTTGGCCACTTCGTATGCGCGTCACCCAAAGGATGCACGATGAGATCCCCCGAACGAGCCTGTTCGCCCACCGCAATGGTAAATGGACGAGAAGGAAGCCACGAACGTTTAGATGTCGGTAATTGCCAATTTTTCATTATCGGCGTAAGCCGCTCCACAACCGCTTGGTCAAGATCGGTAGGGTGAGATCCTAGATGAAAACGTATGAATCGTGCCATGAATAAACTCCTTGCGTCTACTAGTGACAAGGCCTCGTCATACAATGAAGACCGGTAGGCATCGTAGCCAGTCACCTTAAGTTACTGTATAATTTGTATCATAGTTAAATTTTATCTAGTTCTTTGGTGATCTGCATCCGTATCTTAAGATGGACTGTAGCATCATTTGTGATAGCATGGCCAAGGAGTCTACGATGAATGAGCAATTATGGACCACATTCAAAATGGTCGCGGAAGTCGGATCCTTGTCACAAGCATCCCGGTCCTTAAATCTGTCCCAGTCGGCCGTAACGCAGCACATTCACCAACTCGAACAATATTACCAGTGTTCCCTATTTGTCCGTACATCGCAAGGAGTCCACTTAACTGAAGCAGGGGAAATTCTATACCGGTATGTCAATGATCTCTTGCACATTGCTCACGAATCCCGGGAAGCGATTATTCGTTCCAGAAGTTCTCGACCCCAAAGCTTAAGCATCGGCGCCAGTTTTACGATTGCAGAATATTTCCTCCCGGAGATTCTGCCACAATACTGCAAGATACACAGCCAATGTAGTGTTTCCGTGATGATGGCTAACTCCCGTGCCGTGTTTGAACAAGTTCTTCATAAGCAATGTGATGTAGGTTTAATCGAAAGCACGCTGCACCATCCCCAAATTGCCGTGCAACCGTTTTTTTCCGATTGTCTCCAGGTTATTGTCGGAAAAAATCACGCATGGTTTGACCGTGAACACATCAGTCTCGAGGAATTTGCTCAGGAGCCTCTTTTTATCCGGGAACCCGGTTCAGGAACGCGCTCAGCGTTGGAAGAAGCTTTAAAAATTGTAAACATGGACATCCAACAATTGAATGTCCGCTTAGTCTTAGCAACAACCCAAGCCATTAAATCCATGGTTAAACAAGGTTTTGGGATCAGTGTTCTTTCTCCTCTGGTTATTACCCCAGAAGAAGACTCGGTTTTTCATCAACTTGAGATAAAGGGGTTAACGATTCTTCGCAATTTTAGTATTATCACTCATCACGATGTACTGCCATCGCATATTAATCCCTTTATCCATCTCGTTTTGGAATCATCGTCACGCATTAACGCGCGCCTTTATGGACTCAAAAGATCTTGAATTTCCTCAATTCTTGAGGCGCTCATCACTTGATCCATCCAGGCGTATAATTGTCCTGCTCGATTTTCCGATGCGACCCGTAGCCTAAAGGAGTTGCTAGTCGATCCGAAGCGATGATTCGTCATACGCAATAAGGCAGCCCTTAAGGCTAAAAGCGTTCCTTCCTGCAATCCGGTTTCTAATCCTTCTTGCAAACCATCAGCATGTCCTTCTAAATATCCACTGTGACGCGCTTCATCTAATGCCTTTTGCGCGAACTGGTCGAATTCATCAGACATTCGCATCGCCTCCCTCCAAACTTTGGCCCGACTAACATCGAATCAGGTTCGTCAATAGGGTAAGCAAGTTCTCTTTTAGCATACCACCTTTATCATTTTTTTTGCATCCTGCTCTTTTAATGGATAAATAGTGACAGAAATCCTCCAAACATTAAAGACAAAAAGATCACAGCCGTAAGGATAGCAAACCATTTTTGCCATCCAAATTGTCTTCTCGGTTCCCAACTTTCCCGTGATGATTGGTGATTTCGCATAAAATTGTTCCCCTTTAATCATTTCCGTACGACGAGCTCTCACACAAGCGTCGCCGTACCCGTGCTTTAGGATAAAGTTTATGTCAATCTACGGTAAATATAAATCATATAACACCAGAGACAAATTGCGCCACGGCAAAATTCGCTAATATACCAGCTTTTGCTTTTCTATTCGACCTTTAAAGAGAAATTCCAATCTTTGCTTTTCACATTCGACATCTATTGCGTTAATATATATGAAGAATGTTCCCAAAGGAGGCAGTTTATGACGACTTACCAGTATCTTGTCGGACCTCATATCTGGGTTAAACAGACTCCTCAGTGGAACGCGGTTATCGAGACCTTTTCTCTTCCAATGTTTACAGACAATCAGCGCGCCCGGTTGATGCAATGGGTCGATCTAGACAACCGTTACGTGGATTGGGAAGCCATCCATCGTGAGGCTACTCACTACTCACCCGAACAACGAACCCTGTTACGTATCGCTCATGCTCTTCACCAAGATGGCGATTGCCAGTTGTCCGAACTCGGTCAATTATCGAGTGCAGGACGATCCGCAGCAATTATGCTCATTGGTCTCCGGTATCGCTGAGTTCACCTCGATCACTCGCCACTGTGATACCATATCTTTGTCACCATATTGAGGGCGCTGTTGGTAGCGCCCATTCCTTACTTCAATCGTATTAAGGGAGATAGCAATGCCACATATATATGCTGTTACAAATGTTCCGCCCGAAGTTTTAGCGTATGGCATGGCCAAATATTCGCGGTCAAACCGCTCACTTGCCGATAATTTAAAAAATCTCACAGAAGATAAGGCTGCCAAATTTCTGAAAACCTTTTATTTTGATTATGGCCACGCATCTATAGCGGATTTAGCCCATGTCGCCATAGCAATAGAAGACATTTCGTTGTTGGCTGCCATGGAAATTGTCGATGAACCTTTATGGGATGGACAAGAACGTTCGACACGCTACCAGAATTTCGACAGTTCCGACTACTATCGTCCAGAAACTGCACCCTCCTCCTATGATACGGCCACACATAAGCTCTGGGCCTTATATCATCAGATGCAGGAACTGGGTACGAGTCTATTGACCGAGCAATATCCTAGACCGTCAGACATGCCAGAGAAAACTTACGCCCGCATTATTCATGCCAGAGCCCTAGACATTGCGCGTTATTGCTTACCACTCAATACGCTAACAAGCCTCGGGCAGATCACCAGTGCCCGCGTACTAGAACAACAAATTCGGCGCCTTTTTGCGTCGCCTTTCCCGGAAGTCCATAATATTGCACGGGAACTCAAAAAGAGCATTGCCGATCAACCCGCCGTGGATTTAATGTATCAAACCAACCAACCTGTATTACCAACATTGGTAAAGTATACCGAAGCGGATGCCTATTTAATGGCTGTGCGGACCATTATAGAACCCTTAGCAAAACAGGTCCCGTCGTTGCCTGCGCAAGCCGTTGAATTAACGATTCAAGCTCCCCTTTTAGATGCCCAAATTGCTCAATTGCTCTATGCTTTTGGACAAGCCTCTTATCGCTCTTGTCTGCAGTTCGCTAGCACTTTAACGACTGCAGAAAAACAAGAATTGATTTCACAGGTTTTTTCAGTGCGTGGGCCTCATGATGAATGGCTTCGCCTTTTGCGCCAGGCTCCCTTACAATTTGATTTGATTATGGACACAGGGGCTTATCGAGACTTTAATCGGCACCGCCGAACCCACAAAATTGCACAATCCCTTAACCCCGATCTGAAATTTTCTATCCCAGCACCCTTAACCGAGGCTGGCCTAGATTATGAATTCATCGCGACGCTTTCGGCGTATTATGACGAGCTCTCGGCATATTCAGATACGTCCTCTCTGCCGTACTTACTGCCGTTAGCGCATAAACGAAGGCTTTTAATGAGTATGGATCTGGCCGAGGCTGCCTATATCATCGAACTTCGTAGTCGCTCCCAAGGCCATTTCAGTTACCGGCAACTCGCATGGGACATGTACGAGGCTTTGAGACAGCAATTGCCCGATTTCGCTCGTTACATTCGAGTCACACCTCCTGGCGAATTTAACCCGTTTCAGCGTTAACCTTCTTCAAAAATAAAGCACCCAGGGGCGGCAAGGTTAAGGATAGAGTGTACGGCCGTCCCTGCCAACTTTGGTCGTCACTATACACCCATCCCCCATTTCCCAGATTACTGCCGCCGTAATAGACACTATCCGTATTAAGGATTTCTTGCCACTCTCCCGGTTGTAAAACTCCTAATCGGTATCCATGACGAGGTACAGGGGTAAAATTGAATACGCATAAAACATCTTGATCCACCCCATGCCGGAAGAAACTAATGACGCTGCCGTCCCGATCGCCGAAATCACACCATTCAAAGCCTCGCACATCATAATCTAAAGAAAATAATGCCGGATTCTGATGATATAGGGCGTTGAGATCCTTTACCAAGCGCGCTATCCCCTTATGGTCAGGATCATCCAGCAAAAACCAATCCAATTCGCGATCATGGGACCATTCGCGCCACTGGCCAAGTTCAGCTCCCATAAAGAGTAATTTTTTGCCAGGGGTCGCATACATATAAGCGAACAGTAGCCGTAAATTCGCCATTTTCTGCCAAGTATCCCCAGCCATTTTGTTGATTAAGGAGCCCTTCCCGTGAACCACTTCATCGTGAGACAAGGGTAGAATAAAGCGCTCACTTAAGGCATACATGGGACGAAATGTTAACTTATCATGATGATAACGGCGGTAAATCGGATCTTTACTCATATAATCTAACGTATCGTGCATCCAGCCCATATCCCACTTAAAGTCAAAACCTAATCCGCCGTCTTCCGGCCGACTGGTGACATGAGGCCACGCCGTAGATTCCTCGGCAATCATAACCACGCCGGGAAACCGTTGATGCACCGCTTGATTCAACTGCTGCAAAAAACTAATCGCCTCAAGATTTTCGTGCCCGCCATAACGATTGGGAATCCATTCACCAGCTTGCCGACCAAAATCTAAATACAGCATAGAACTGACCGCATCTACTCGTAACCCGTCTGCATGGTAATAGTCGAGCCAAAACATCGCACTCGAGAGCAAAAAACTGCGTACTTCATTGCGTCCATAGTTAAATAAATAACTATGCCATTGGGGATGGATTCCTTGACGAGGATCAGCATGTTCATATAAATGAGTACCATCGAACTCGGCTAATCCAAAATCATCTGTCGCAAAGTGTGACGGAACCCAGTCTAAAATGACCCCTAGACCTTGTTGATGACATTGATCGATGAAATACATCAGATCTTGCGGCGATCCGAACCGTGATGACGGGGCAAAATAACAGGTGGTTTGATAACCCCACGATCCATAATACGGATGCTCCATAATAGGCAATAATTCAACGTGGGTAAATCCCTGATCCTTCACATAAGTTATCAGTTGATCCGCAAGTTCCCGGTAGCTTAATGACATGCCATCAGAATGCTTACGCCACGATCCCACATGCACTTCATAGATGCTTATCGGTTTTTCTATGGGTGAGATCTTAGAACGCGTATTGATCCACTCATCATCATGCCAAACATAGTCCAACCGGGTAACCACCGATGCTGTTTTTGGAGGGATTTCCATAGCAAATGCGAGCGGATCCGCTTTTTCTTTGACAAATCCTTGGGCAGGATTTTCAACGACATACTTGTACAATGTTCCCGGTTCTATATGGTCTATGATGGCCATATGCACTCCAGAACTTCCCAGGGGTCTCATTGGATGCTTGTTAGGGTCCCATCCATTGAAGTCACCCACCACAGAAACGCGCTGCGCTGCTGGGGCCCACACCGCAAATCGCACGGTATTTTTCTTGAGGTCTACATACTGTGCGCCAAAATGCCGGTACATCTGGGTTAATGTGCCCTCGTTAAATAGATACAATGTTTGATTGTCCAGGCTATCTTGCATGCTTGTCACCCACCTTCCGGATATTGTCACGTCTTGCTTTGGGTCTAGCCCTCCATCATCGTCCCCGTATCGTGCCATGGAGGGCGCGTTTTCCTGAATGAGATAGGCCCACCCAGGAGACTCAAGACGTCATTCCGAGGACAACGAAATGTCCTATCCCTTCTCCGGAAATTCACGACCTTAACCTCAAGGCGGCTCCGCTGTATTTTGGTGAAAAGACTGCCTTAGGCATCCAAATCCAACAGGTTCAAAATCCCTTCCATGGGGATGTGAACCCATTTAGGCCGATTGTGCAATTCGTAATGCAACTCGTACAAAGCCTTCTCCATGAGAAATGCGGAAAGCCACTCAGAATCTCTTTCTGGAAGAAGGCGTGCATCCATGTGATCCTGGTACGCTTCCAGAAATCGGCTGGTAGCAATTTGAAACCACGCCATGGCCCATCGTTTGAGCTTGTCTTGGGGCATGCCAAACTGACGTTCATGCTCGGCTTCAGTAAATGCTGCATAGTGAAAGGACCGAATCATTCCCGCTACATCTTTCAAGGGGGATCGTTTAATCCGGCGCCGACTTAACGGAACCAAAGGCTCACCTTCGAAGTCAACGACCACAAAGTCTCGGCCTGTATAAAGGAGTTGGCCAAGATGATAATCCCCATGACAACGAATTTTAGAACCCTGCACTGTTTTACGGGCCGCTTGTCGAAAAATCTCTTCGATGTGTTCGCGTTTATGAAGTATTTCTTGAGCCATGATTGCCACGTCCTCACGGAATAAGCCTAACGCTCTTTCTAATTCCGTTAAGGTCCTATCGGCATTTTGCCGCATCGATTGGTACATGGCACGCTGATCCAGCGCCGAAAAAGGTTCCGGCCGAAAATCGGGATTTTCGGAATCCGAGGCTAATAACATGTGCATTTCAGCCGTTTTCCGTCCAATGAGCGCCGCTTGCCCGCTAAATTCTCCCATCACCAATAACAAATTTTCGTCCGGGTGAATCTCCGTGTCGCTCCACCAATTCCGGCAACTGGAGGGCTGTACCACAAGGTCTTGAGCCGCAATGGCTTCGAAATACCGTCCTAGATGATCTAAAGTATAAGTCCATCCATCTCCCTGATTAGCAATATACTCTTGCAAAATTGCCAATTGTGAGGTCTGCCCTTGATGACGATACTCAAAACCCATCCACGTTTGCGGGGCAATCCCCGCACCGTGGTGCTCCGTCATAAATTGGCCGACTTCCCAATCTGGATTCACACCATCTTCCAACCGCCGAAAAATCTTAAGAATCCACTGCTCCCCGTAAGCCACCGACGTGTTGCTCTGTTCCACATGCAAAGGGATCGGTTCCAAATCTTCAGATTTGAGCCGATTACGCCCTTTCCATCCTTGACTTGTCCGCCTTTCAATGTGCCGTCCCGTGACCCGTTCAGGGAAAATCCACTGCTGCGCGAGATGGCGCCAAAACACCGGGTTATCACTTGCTTCTCGGATATTTCCCTCCTGCCCTTGCATCATAAAAGTTACCAGGGCATTATCATCACTGCCCCACTGCCAGATAAGCGGCAAGAGATAACGTTCTTCGGATCCGCCTTGATACCGCACCCGAACGATCCAAAATCCGCCTTGTTCCCATACCGGAATCCACCGTTCGTTAACGATTTGCATGATCCGCAAATCCTTGCCAGCAAACCACCGCTGGTGCGGCAAATAAGCCGCTAATGGCTTAAGCATGTCTTCGAGAATGTCTGGAAAAGGATTGGGTCCATCCACTTCAATCGTCGGAGGGAGCCCTGCATTAACCTCATCAAGAACCTCCGCGTCTTGTAGTCGAAACAGGTAGAAATCGTGGGGTCCCAACGTATAAACGGTCGACGGCTGTGTTATCGGTGGAAAATTGCTTTGCGAAAATAGTTCGATGACAGTTTGCCCTATAAAATCCTGGGTTTCAATGGTTACTGCTTGCACAAATCGCGACAGGTTAGCTACCACTAAGATCCGATCGCCTTCAAATTCTCGCAAGAACACCAAGACTTTCGGATTATCAGCATTTAGAAAGCGCAGTGTCCCCCGTCCAAAGGCTCGCGACGATTTACGCAGTGCAATAATGCGACGCATCCACCACAAAAAACTCGAGGGATTATTTTGTTGAGCCTCGACGTTGACAGATTCGTAATGATATTCGGGATCTACAATAACTGGTAAACATAGGCGCTGAGGATTGGCCCGCGAAAAACCAGCATTGCGATCTGGGCTCCATTGAAATGGTGTACGTACTCCATCGCGATCGCCCAAATAGACGTTGTCACCCATACCAATTTCGTTGCCGTAGTATAATACCGGCGTTCCCGGCAGAGTCATTAGCAAAGCATTCATCAGTTCCATGCGGCGCCGGTTATTACCTAATAGGGGAGCCAAACGGCGCCGGATACCCACATTAATTCGAAACTGCGGCTCTTTGGCATAAACCCGGTACATATAGTCCCGTTCTTCATCAGTCACCATTTCCAATGTCAATTCATCATGATTACGTAAGAAGATCGCCCATTGAGAGCAAGGGGGAACAGGAGGCGTGTGCTCCAGAATATCAATAATAGGATAACGATCTTCCATATAAAGAGCCATGAACATTCGCGGCATTAAGGGAAAATGAAATGCCATGTGGCATTCATCGCCATTGCCAAAATATAAAGCAGCGTCTTCCGGCCATTGATTCGCTTCCGCTAGCAACAAACGATTCGGATAATGCTTGTCGATATGCGCGCGCAATTCACGTAAGAACTGATGCGTCTCAGGTAAATTTTCACAGTTAGTGCCTTCTCGCTCAAAAAGATAGGGGATCGCATCAAGCCGGAGACCATCGACACCCATGTCCAACCAAAAATCGAGAATTTTAAAGACCTCGCGTTTGACTGCGGGATTGTCGAAATTCAAGTCAGGCTGATGGGAATAGAACCGGTGCCAATAATAAGCTTGAGCCACATCGTCATACGTCCAATTGGATCGTTCAAAATCTTGAAAAATAATGCGCGCATCCGCATATTTGTCGGGTGTATCGCTCCACACATAATAATCTCGATACCGGCTATGAGGTGGAGAATGCCGGGCCCGTTGAAACCAAGGATGTTGGTCGGACGTGTGATTGATAACTAATTCTGTAATAACTTTTAAGCCCAGTTCATGGGCACGACGTAAGAATCGGCGGAAATCCCTCAGTGTGCCGTAATCCGGATTAATATTCATATAATCGGCAATATCATAGCCATCATCTTTTAAAGGGGATGGGTAAAACGGCAATAACCAAAGCGCCGTAACCCCTAGATCCGCCAAATAATCTAATTTTTGGGTCAACCCAACAAAATCGCCAATTCCATCTTGATTGCTGTCATAAAATGTTCGGACATGCAATTCATAAATAATCGCATCCTTGTACCAGTCTGGACGTTCGACGTGGTTCTGACCGTTATGCATTATATCCCCTCTTCAATTCGCAATATGTGTGCATTATAACCATCTGGATGGAGTTCCACATAATTATATGGACCATTCCATGCATAACGCGCCCCCGTCAGCAAATCATGTACTACGTAATGGGCATCCTCATGAAGGCCCAACGCGTTCATATCGAGTGCGGTCCATCCAGATTGAGTAAAGACCGGATCCAGGTTCACAACCATTAATAATCTCGAGTGGTACGCGGGATCTCGCTTGCTATAAACGAGAAGCTGTGGATTGTCAACGTGGTGGAATGTTAAAATGCCGTTATGCTGCAAAGCCAATTCCTGATGTCGTATGGCATTAACCTTTTTTATCACATCCTGAATGTTCGGTTGTTGTGAAAGATTCCAATGTCGGATCTCATATTTCTCCGAATGGTCGTATTCTTCACTCCCCCAAGACAAAGGTTGATGTTCTAATAACTCGTATGCTGGGCCATAAATCCCATAATTCGGTGATAGTGTCGCAGCCAGAATAAAACGCACCGTAAAGGCGGCAGGGCGATCTGTCTGTAAAAATCCCGGGAGAATATCCGGAGTATTAGGCCAAAAATTTGGCCGGAAATATTGGTTTTTTTCGGTAAAGAATAGCTCACTCACATAATCGCGAAGTTCTTGAGCCGTGTTGCGCCAAGCAAAATAGGTATAGGATTGAGTAAATCCCACTTTAGACAATGCCTCCATTAACTTAGGACGAGTAAACGCCTCGGATAAAAATATGGTATCCGGAAAACGACTTTGCATCTGGGTTATGAACCATTCCCAAAACACTAAGGGCTTGGTGTGGGGATTATCGACTCGAAAAATTCGCACGCCACGTTCAGCCCAAAATTGAGTGATGTCAAGGAGAGCATTCCATAAATCTTGCCAGTCCGGGGTGTCAAAATTTAACGGAAAGACATCTTCATATTTTTTAGGCGGGTTCTCGGCATATTGGATGGTACCATCGGGAAAATGGCGAAACCATTGGGGGTGTTCTTTCACCCACGGGTGATCCGGAGAACATTGGAACGTTAAATCCATGGCCAGTTCCAACCCCAGGGCCCGAAGGGTTTGGTGGAAATGATCAAAATCAGTTAGGGTGCCTAATTGAGGATGAATGGCCATATGTCCGCCCTCTTCATTCCCAATGGCCCAGGGACTTCCGGGATCATCGGGGGAAGCGACTGTCTGATTATTGGCTCCCTTACGATGTTGGAGACCAATGGGATGAATCGGCGGCAAATAAACCACATCAAATCCGAGATCGGCGATATAGGGAAGGAACTCTTCGCAGTCTCGCAATGTGCCATGCCCATTCTTTCGAGTCGGACACGAACGCGGAAAAAATTCATACCAGGCGCTAAAACCTGCTCGTATCCGGTCCACACGCACCGGAAATCGGCGTGACTGACCAGCATGTTGTAAATCCGGCAACTTCCGCATCATCTGTTCTAGTTGAGGATCTTGCATTAATAAAAGGCGCTGCTCCTTCTCTGAGGTCTCATCGAACCGGTGTAATAACCGGCGCAACGTCTCTAGAGCCTCCACCACCTCGTCGCTTTTGCTCTTAGGCCCTTTCGCATAGAGAGCAATCCGCTGCCAAATTAGTTCTCTACCCATCAACAATTCAGCATCGATATCCTGTCCCAGAGCCCATTTCTTAACCAATCGATAACGCCAGGTGAGAAACTCGTCAACCCATCCTTCAATCCGATATTCATACAGCCCTATCTCTGTTAACGGAAAAACTGCGCGATATCGATCATTGTCTAACGGTTGTAAAGGGACATAGGACCATGGTCTATTCGGCAATATCCTCCATCCCAGCCGCCCTTGGACCACATCATGTCCATCAGCGACTAAATCGGCTTCAACCGTAAGCTCCTCTCCCACAATACGTTTGATTGGAAACCGTCCTCCATCAATAACCGGCGTGACATGAAAAATGTAGACCCGTTTGCGTCCGTCTTGATTCATTTGGTTCGCTCCTCATTGGTTGACACGTTAGGACCTGAATCTCAGTACCGTCCCATCAAGAATTCGTTATCCCCGGCGAATCGCTAACAATTCATCTAGCTGGTTAATGTACTGTTCCCATTGTCTTTGTGTACCGCGATGTTCGGGACTCCATTGTACCGTTAACCGAAAAACCACCAATTGTGCTTCCTCTAAGTTAATGTGTAGGGACTCTTGCTTCGCGATTTGGACGGCCTCAATAAGAAATTGAAGACGTACGAGGTCCGTAGGATCTTGTGCCAACTCGCGACTCAATTTCTTGATAAACAGTTCATATTCGTAAGGTAAGTCAGACCAGTCACGCAGGAGATCCCACTCTCTAGCTTCTGAAAGCAGACGCCGTATTTCTGCAAAATCTACAGGGTCAGTGATTAATTGTTGATGAACCTGCTCACGAATTGAGATCCCTGCTGCATCGCGCAATATGGGCGGAATGGGCTGTCCCATATCTTTCAAGAACCGCATTAAGGATGCACTATGTTCATAAATATGACGGTTGTAGGTTAAGGCTTCTTGAAGGGCATTTTCCACCAATTGATCCATGACTCGCTCTTGTTCATCCCGGAACAAGTGACGTAATGAATTCGTCTGTCCTTGAAAAAACTGATCAAGCAGACGAATCACTTCGGGAAACTCGGCTGCTTGAAAAGCCTGCGCAAGTTGCTGACGCATATTTTGGTACAACTCTGGTCCCCGGTATCCTCTGACGCCGGCAATGACATTATGATCTCCCAAATGAAGTACCCCATAATTAAAAGTTGCTCGATCCAGAGTAATTTGCGAAACAATTTGAACTTGTCCCACGGCCATTTTTACCGTGCCAGAACGCCATAAAGCATCATCTTCCACGTGAACATCGTAGCAATAGATGCTACTCGTTTTTTCGCGTTCCGCCTGCGTTAATATGTGCATCATGCTATAGTGAAGCGCGACACGAGAGAGATTTACCATCCGATCCTTCACTGCAGTGACAAAGATTTGACGACCATCTTGAGAATCTTGATTGCTTCGAGCTTGTTCTAATAACCGCAAGAAAGACGATTCCATGGGCACATCGAATAGTCGCTCCGCCAACTGAATGGCTCTGGCTGCATACTTCATCACCTGAATAGCTTCCAAGCCTCCAATGTCATCAAAAAACCAGCCACAACTGGTATACATCAGCAACAGATGGCGGGATAATTCCATCAATTGCAATACATGGATGGTATCCTCTAAATCTAAGGCATGAATTTGATGATTGACAAGAAACTGCTTAATGGTATCGTGATGACGATGTAAAATCACCTCAATATAATCATTACGGGCTATCCACGGATCTTTCAACCAGCGAGGTGCCAAGGCTTCAATAAGCGGCGTCACCGTATCTCTAATATAATCGACGGCTTGGCGTAACGGGGTGCGCCATTTCTGATTCCATGTTGGATGCAATCCCGTTTGACATCCACAATCACTGCGCCACCGTTCGATACCATGAGCACAGCTCCATGACGTGTTTTCGAAAATCTCCACTTTGCGCGTCGGCACATTGAACGACAAATACTCGCCATAATTGGTCAAACGTACGTCTGTGCGGTGATCTATCACGTCCAAAGCATAAGCAAGGGCCATCTCTCCGAATCGGTGATGATGCCCATACGATTCGCCATCCGTGGCGATATGGACAAGTTGATTGGATGAAGATGAATCGGGTTTAAAACCTGCAATCAACCGTTCCGCAAAATACCGTCCATCGTTCAGCAAGCCTTCAAAAGCCACCGCTCGTGACAGAGCTGCATGATAAAAAAATACTGATATCGTTTGACCATTGGGGAGGTCTATCCGATAAGGTTGCGTGGTATCAATCGTTCCTCCTTCCACACTCACCCATTGCCCGTTGGGTTCCTTCACTCGCCAGGCTTGATCGGGGCTGAGAATCGTAAAGCGTATACCGTGTTTGGATAACAGCTCCAGCGTTTCATAATCTACAGCAGTTTCTGCTAACCACATACCTTCTGGATAGCGATGGAAACGGTGCACAAAATCTTTGATTCCCCAGATAATCTCGGTTTCTTTGTCCCGTGTCGATGCCAAAGGCATAATAATATGATTGTAGATTTGAGCAATCGCTGATCCATGCCCGCTAAAACGCTCTTGACTCATTCGATCCCCATCAAGTATAGCGTGGTAGGTGGCTGGTTGATGACGTTCGAGCCATGCCAATAATGTTGGTCCGAAATTAAAACTCATCCGCGAGTAGTTATTTACAACAGCTCGCAAGCGTCCATCTTCATCTAAAATGCGAGCATGACCGTTGGGTGCATAACATTCTTCTGTAATCCGTTGGTTCCAATCATGATAAGGCTTGGCCGATTCTTCACGCTCGACGCTATCGAGCCAAGGATTTTCCCGTGGTGGTTGGTAAAAGTGGCCATGGATGGTGATATACCGATTAATGCCGTGTCACCCCGATCTTCTCAATCGCTAACTGATAAGCAATCTTTATCGCTAATGGTATCACAGCTTTTACGCCAATGATTCTATCCAGTTCTTAATAGCCGGAATATTAGAAGGAAAGTAAAGGTGAGCATATCCTGCTAAAACATTGGAGGATGCATAACCTGCTAGGTGCTCACCGCTACGTCCTTCTAATTTGTAAGCAGGCGAAGAGCCTGAAAATACGGAATACGAATAATGAAATTCATGCCCGCGAAATACCGTTCTTTCAGGAAAGTGCGTATGGGACAACATCGTAATTGTGCGGTAACCAACCGCTTGCAAGCGTTTGTGCATCAGGACTCTATGGGGGATAAGGCCGACCATGGGATGCTGGTGTCCCGATTGGTCCACCAATTGTTGGCTTAAAAACATATATCCTCCACATTCGGCTAATGTCGGGAGTCCTGCGACAATACGATTATAATAATGTTGAAGTAGATCCCCATTAGCACTTAATTGCCGCGCAAATTCTTCCGGAAATCCCCCGCCGATATAGAGCGCATCGGCATTGTCTGGGATCTTCTCTCCTGCAAGTGGACTAAAAAACACAAGTTGAGCTCCTAACTCCTGTAATAGCTCCAAATTTTGAGGATAATAAAAATTAAAGGCTTGATCTGACGCTACGGCAATGGTTGGATGCGATCCGAGAGAATATGGTGCAGGTCTCGGTGGAATATCGATAGACGGTGCTTGGAGACTTAATTGAAAAATACCATCGAGATCGAGTTGCTGAGTCAGATCATCACTAAGACGATCAATCATATTCTGGGTTTGTGCATTCTCTCCAGCCGGCAAAATGCCTAATTGGCGATGCTCAATCTCGAGATGTTCATGATAAGGCAAAAAGCCAAAACACGAAAGCCCTGTTTCCTTTTCAATGGCCACACGAAGCAAATCATAATGGCGTAGCGATTTGACCCGAGTTATTATTACCCCTTTAAGATAATCGGGAGATGCAAATTGTTGAAACCCTAGAACGACAGCAGCCAGACTTCGTGCACTATGTTGGCCATTCAATATGAGCAGAACCGGCGCATGTAAAAGTGCCGCCACATGATATGTACTAGCTTCGTTGCTTAAAGGATCTTGTCCATCAAAATATCCCATGACCCCTTCGATAATGGCGATATCGGCACCTGTCATCCCCTTAACAAAACTGTTGAGGACATCCTCCGGACGAGGTTCCATCCAGGCATCAAGATTTCTGCCTCTTCGGCCAGTCGCCCATTCATAGTAACTAGGATCAATATAATCCGGTCCCACTTTAAATCCTTGCACCCGAACGCCACGTTTGCGAAATGCCGCCATTAATGCTAAGGAAACAATCGTTTTCCCTTCACCACTACTGGGTGCGGTGATAACGATACGAGGAAATTCCAAGACGAGTCTGCCTGCCTTTCACAATATATCGGGGTCTTGCAGCAAAGCCTTAAGAGAATATTCTTGGATAAAGAATGGCAGTTAAGAGGAGAAGCTTATTCATGAACCACCACCTGCGATAACGTCACGAGTGCGTGCCATCATACCCATAACAAGAGCGCTCTAACACGTGGATGGTATTTTACGCTATCACAGGACACATCACGACACACGAAACCATATGAGAGCCATCGATTCCCCTTGGTCATATTCCAAGGTCTCTGTTCCCTTTCCGCCATCCATGATAATTAGTTTACCATCATAACGGTTCCGGATGGTGGCGGATTATGAATCATGTCCCATAGCGTTTCTGCGACATCTTGGGGCTCAACCCATTTTTTACTCGCGCTCTGTTGGATTAGCCGAGATTTTTGCTCCTCGGTTAAAGACCTAGCCCACCGCGTCGCAACCCACCCTGGCGACAGCACATAAACCCGGATTTTTGGCATCACCGACTTAGCAAAACTTGCACTGAAACCTAAAATAGCCGCTTTAGCGGTACCATATAGCGATGCCGAATCCCCTGGCGCTCCACTAAGGGCTTCGTCCCACGCCACATTGATAAGCATTCCCGTATTATGAAGGTAGGGAATAACCGCCCGGCTACATTTTATGGTTCCTAAAACGTCGACATCCCATAACTCTTGCAGGCGTTCGAAATACGGTTTCTTTCGATTGTCTCCGCTTAATATGTCAGCTCCCGCAAGATTGATCCATACATCATAACCGTTCGGTGAGGCCTCGCCAATACGCTGAGAGATCGCGGGTTCGTCCATCGTCACATCGAGAGGATATTGATGAGGACCGGGCTGGCGTGCGAACCCAATAATGTCTACGCCTCGTCTCCCAAAGAGCTCGTTAACTGCTTGCCCGATGCCGCCAGTGATTCCGGTGACTCCAACACGCAATATTGTCTACATTCCTTTCCACGATAATATGTGTTGACAAAAATTCAGATAAATGTTAAAGTTGTCAACGTGGGACGCACCATTAGGATTGAGGGGTGCCAGAGAATCGGCTGAGGGATCGGATTCTCATGGATATGGCTTCATCTCGAAGCCATATATATTTGTTTTAATACAATTTTTAAAGGACGGTTAACCCGCCCTTTTTTATTTCTTCGTTATATCTGGTGAGGCGCTAAAGGGTGTTGAAACCGTGCCAACATATTGGACACATCTTGCCACGAGGTGGCTTTAAATCGACATTTTGGATATTGGGAACAAACAATATGAGTATTTCCATCGGGAGCTTGCCATTCTGCTAAAATGCCTTCTTGGCACAACGGACATCGCATCACGTATCCCCCCTAAAAATCTAACATTTGCCGACGCAAGTACGCACGAAACCTGTCTTTATTATACCGAAAATGATCATAAAAATCACAAACCAAGGAAGAGTTGTAATGTGAATTGTTGTTCCCCATAGGTATTTAATCGATAGGCGGAGTCGGTTGAGACGGGAGAACAACTTTTTCTCGCCATACGCGGACCCCTGCAACCCATGCTGCAACGAGAATGCCAGCGATGGGTACAGCAAATAGCGCGCCTAAAATCCCTCTAAGCGATGCGCCAATCATTAACGCCAACACAGAAATCACAGGATGGACACCGACTTGACTACGAATGATTTTGGGACCCAAAATTTGAGATTCTAACAGATGAGCCGCAGCTAACAACACCAAAACCTCGGGAATTTGGACCCAAGGATGATTAAAGAGCGCTAATAACACAGGCAAAATTGCCCCCAGCACAGGACCTAACAACGGAATCAGTTCCATCACAGCCGCAAAAACGCCAATCACAAGCGGATACGGCAATCCGATAAGCCATGTACCAAAACCAAAAGCCGTCCCCACAATCAGTGATAAGGCCATTTGCCCACGCACATATCCTCCAATAACGCGGGATAATGTGTGCTCGACCGCTAAAAGCCCTTCGCGTTGGTGGTGAGGGATCAGGCGCAATACAGCGGCTTGAATCCGATTGGCATCTAATAGGAGGTAGACCGTAATAAATATCGTGATGGCACCATCGACAATGCTATCAATCAAATGGGTGACAAAGGTTACGGTTTGAGTGACTAAAAACGTCGATACTTGACCTAGACTACTAAATATGCGGCTTTCTACCTGTAAAATATTGACTTGGATACCCGTATGCCGAAACCATGCCATTAAACCGGGGGTCGTTTGCGTTAATGTCTGAACTTCATTAGGAAGTTTGGCGACTAATGTGGCAAGCTGCCCAGCAATAACCGTCACTAATAAAATGCCCCCAACCACAAAAATCACCACAGCCCCTAATACCACAACGAGCACAGCCAAAGGCCGGTTCCAATAGAGTGCCAGCCGATCCACCATAGGGCTCAGAGTAATTTCAAACATCCCCGCCATCATCAGTACAACAACCACATTGCCCAGACGACTAAGAACCCACCACAAGGCCATCAAGACAATACCGGTTCCGAGGACTACCACTACCGCGTCCCGTCCGATAGCTAAACGTGCGGCCCATTTTCCTGAGTCATTTCCGTTCATGACGCTCCTCATTTCTACCGGCCAACAAATTTCCCGCTCTCTTAAGTTTTATTCTATAGGCTACCCGCGCTTGCCGTCCACTAACCCCGTAGCCAACAGAATTCATCCGCTTTTCCTCTAGTTATTCGTATTGTTGGTATACTAAAATGTAATTTCGGACGGTATTGGCCCTAATCTGGAAGGCGGGATAACACTGGATAGTCGTCGCTCTCAACAGACGGTAAGCAAGCGAGGACGAAGCATCGGAATTTCAGCGGGGATTATTTTTGTCGCGACGCTAATTAGCCGTTTAACGGGCTTTTTGCGAGAAGTCGTCATGGCAGCATATTTCGGCACATCCGCGTTGAATGATGCCTGGCTTATGGCCTCGGTGTTGCCCAATTTATTATTCAGTACGATGAATGGAGCAATATCCGTTACCGTGGTGCCCTTGATGACGCAAGCTGATGCCCAATTGTCAAAGCGGTCTGTACAGAATTTCATCAATGAAGTATTTACGGCCATTGTTCTGGTCTCAACAATTCTTATCGTATTTGGCGAAATTTTTGCGCCTGAGCTCATGCGACTTGTGGCTCCCGGTTTTCACCACAAAGAACTCGCTCTCACCGTTTCGATGACGCGAATCATGATTCCCACTATATTATTTTGGGGTTTGGCGGGTTTGGTCGTGGGGATTCTCCAAGAACGCGAAGAATTTTTGTACCCTGCCCTATCTCCTGTCGCGATCAATGTTGTCCGCATAGCCACAATTGTCACCTTAGGCCATTTCTTTAGTATTCAAGGTGTCGCCATGGGCTTCTTACTTTCTGTTCTCTCCCAACTTTTTGTCACGGTTCCCGCACTCAAACGCGCAGGCCTGCATTTGCATTTCCGGTGGCATTTTAGTCATCCCTTGTTACGCAAGATGATTCGCATGTCAGGACCATTTTTTCTCACCAGCTCTGTGGGGACTCTGGGCGTGATTGTTGATAGAATTTTGGCCTCCTCTCTTGTTACCGGAAGCTTAGCGGCTCTTAACTATTCGTATGTATTGGTCCAAATTCCCGTGGGTCTCTTAATTTCGTCCTTAACCACTCCGATTTATACGCGCCTTGCCCAACATCAAAGTCATCATGACCTGGTCACCTATCGTCAACTCGCTATGCGCGGTTTTCGGTTGGTTATCCTCATAATTGTCCCGATAACGCTCTGGTTCATGATCTTATCCATACCGATCTTACGTCTCATTTACCAACATGGCGCATTTTCCAATTATTCCACCCGTATCACGGCTAGCACGTTATTGTTTTGGTCTATCGGTTTGCCAGGATTTGGTTTGTCATTTTACCTACAAAAATTATTTTTTGCTACCCAAGATACCAAAAGCCCTGCTCGGTTTAGTATTATCACCATTCTTTTTAATATCGTGGGCGATCTCATTTTAGTCCGCTTTTTGCAGGCGGACGGACTCGCCCTAGCCACAGCCTTAGCCGCCTGGGTGAACACGACTCTTTTAACCATTAAAGCCCTTAATCCGCGGCATAATAGCGACTTGTTGTTTCGTCCCTTTGTTCTAAAAATCGGTATCACGGCGGGCATTACAGCTATCGTGGTATATGGGCTCAGAGAATGGTTTTCCTTAGATTACATTCATGGGTTCTTCCCCTTGGCCTTTGCTCTCACCTCTACTATTGTCGTATCGGCTTTAGTTTATCTCACCCTCTTAACCTTGTTCCGGTTCCCTGAAATCCGAGAACTGTTGCGGCGCCTCTTGAAAAATCGTCATAACTTACAATCCTCCGAGACCTGATCTGCCAAATTTCTTCCATAATATTATGTTACAATGTTATGTAAGAGAGGTGACGATCATGGCCATAAAGCAACTGATCGAGGCTCCTCTTGTTGTGGTAACGAATAGGGAGCCTTACGTTGACGAGCGCTCCAATAACGGAATTCGAACCATACAGAAAGCGGGAGGAGTGGTATCAGCCTTAGACCCGCTTCTACAGGATATTGGCGGACACTGGATTGCATGGGGAAGTGGCAGTGCTGATATCGAAGTATCACCCGGAGGAAAACGTCAAGTTCCTCCTGAACATCCACGATATACGTTACACCGGATTATGTTAAATCAAGAAGAAATTCAAGGATACTACGCAAAATATTCTAATCAAGGGCTTTGGCCGCTGAGCCACATGTTGATTGAGCGTGCTCAATTTTCGCGGCGTGCATGGCAAATTTATCGCAATGTCAACCAAAAATTTGCTAAGCGCGTAAGCGCCGTAAGCCCTGAAGGTGCTTGGGTTTTTTCTCACGATTACCAATTATCCTTGCTGCCAGCGTTCGTGCGTAAATCACGGCCTGATGTGGCCATTGCTCACTTTTGGCATATTCCTTGGCCACCATTGACAATTTTTCGTTTGTGCCCTCAGCATCAAGAAATTTTACGGGGCTTATTAGGTGCTGATGTATTAGGGTTCCAAAGCGAATTAGATGTCGACAACTTTTTAAATGCCGTCGAACGCACGTTAAAAGTTCCAGTAGACCGTGACACGGGAATGGTGACGTGGCAAGATCGCCATGTGCATGTGAAATCATTTCCGATATCAGTGGATTTTGCTGCCATTCAGCAATTGGTCGAGACTCCCCGGATTCGCCGGTGGGTACGCGGCATTCGTCGTCACATTGAACACCGCGATCAAATTCTAGGCATCTCTGTAGATCGGGCCGACTATACCAAAGGACTCTTGCCTCGCCTAGATGCCATAAAAGAATTTTATAGTTTGTATCCGCAGTACCGTGAACGTGTGACCTATTTGCAAGTTGTGGTACCGTCTCGAACTGAAGTTGCGGAATATCGGCGGTTTTATGATCGAGTGGCCAAAAAGACTCAAGAAGTTAACCAACTCTTTGCCACATCATCATGGACTCCCATCATCACGTTACCCCACAGTATCGATCGGCCGCGTCTAATGGGATTATTTCGGGCAGCAGATTTTGCTGTGGTCAGTTCCTTAGTGGATGGTATGAACTTAGTTGCCAAAGAATTTGTGGCCGCGCAGGTCGATAAACGTGGCGTATTATTACTGAGTGAAACGACTGGCGCCGCGAACGAATTAGAAAACGAAGCATTTCCAATCAATCCTTTGGATCCTGAAGGATTTGCCAACACGCTCCATGAAGCGTTATCCATTTCCGCCGATGAACGCGCTGCCCGCATTTCGACAATGCGCGCACATTTGATGAAGCATACCATCTATGATTGGATGGAAGATATTTTCCTCACATTAAAAATGGCAGCCCAGTCATATGTGTAAATCTTTGCTAACGGTACCAATACTCGCTAACATTTCGCAACAGTATCATAGTCAAAGTTGGATATGGTTTTTGGACATTGATGGGACACTACTTGATATCGCTCCGAGTCCACAATCGGTTCACGTCCCTCGGATCTTAGTGCAAGCTTTGACACGTTTGACACAAAATCCGCGGCACCGTGTGGCACTCGTAAGTGGACGGTCCTTGCAGGATATCGACCAATTGTTTCCCATCAATGGGTTAAGTAAAAGTGGAAACCACGGGGCCGAGTATCAATGGGCCAATGAATCTTGGCTGCATGACTCGTCCCAGCGGTTTCTTGCTGTTCGTCCCCAGATCTTACAAAGACTTTTGCCCCTTTCTTCTCTTTTCCCGGGACTCTATATTGAAGACAAACAGTACTCAATCAGTGTGCACTATAGGCATGTCGACCATTCCCAGCATCCGCAACTAGCAGAACAATTACAACAGCGTTTAGCGTTTTCTCGTGATCTTGTGATATATCCCGCAAAACTGTGCTGGGAAGTTCGCCCACAGCCAGGACCAACAAAGAAGGATGCTGTAACCATGTTATATCGCATCCTGTCCGCTGGACTGCCCGAGCCCATTTTACCGATTATTATGGGAGATGACCGCACGGATGAAGATGCATTTGGAGCGTTGGAGCATGGGATTACCGTGCATATCGGCCAGGGTACGAGCCGCGCGCGGTTTTCGCTGCCGTCTCCTCAGCATGTGCGAGAATTATTGGCAGAGATTAGTGCTCACCCTGAACTTTTGCTTGCCACGGATCCTGGCGACGGAGGTACTCGATAATTGGTAATAAGGGTTCAACCCGATTAAAAGACGGCACCAAGTAAACTCCCTGAATGAGCGGCATGAGCTGCTCCATCAATTTTAAGGCCAAGTCAATACCTAACGCTGTTCCGTCTTGAATATTCTCAAACTGTTCAAGAATATTTTGCCCAATGATGATTCCTGGGACTTCATTATGCAAATACACAGCTTGACGGTAGGACACCAAGGGCATAACCCCCAATAGCAAAGGTACTGGTAAGCCTCCCATTTTGTCCAAAAACCTTTCGAGTTGCTCGGGTTGATAAATAGGTTGTGACATCACGAAATGGGCACCCGCATCCAGCTTTTCCCGGAATCGTTGTAATTCATGATTCAGGTCATCGGCATTAGGATTCACCCCAACACCAATATCAAAGGCCGTGTGGCCCCCAATTTTTTGCCCAAGAGCATCCTGTCCTGCATTAAATGCATTCAGCACCTTGACTAATCCAATGGAATTAATGTCATAGACGGCTGTTGCATGTGCATAATCGCCTAATCCCGGTGGATCGCCCGTTAACGCGAGGACATTGCGAATACCTAATGCGTGAGCTCCTAATAAATCACTTTGTAAGCCCATCAAATTTCTATCCCGGGTGGTAAAATGCAATATGGTTTGCACGGGGAGATGTTCGGAGATCAAACGGGCTGTCGCTAAAGCGCTTAACCTCACACGAGCCATAGGACTGTCCCCGATATTAATACAATCGGCACCATGCTCCGCAACCACCCGCGCTGAATCCAACAGCCGATGAGGATTTACCCCGCGCGGCGGATCTAGTTCGACGCTAATGATAAATCGCTTATAAAAAAACTGAGAAATTCCCTGGTCGTGAGTTTCACTATGACTGACGTCTAACGACGCACTGGCATCCGTGATATCTCTCACCGACGGAAGGACCTGAGGTTCTGGAGCATGACTTAAGGTCAGTTGAAGGGCACGAATATGCTCAGCAGTGGTCCCACAGCAGCCCCCAATGACGTGACATCCCGCTTCACGTAAAGCGGAGGCAATCGTGGCCACATAGCGCGGCGTAGCAGGATAATGAACATGTCCCGCCACAAGACCAGGCTGCCCGGCATTAGGATAGGCCGCCAAAGGAATTCCAAGTTCTTTGGCTTTCGGCGCCATCCGAATAATGGCATCCAATAATGGAGCTGGTCCGCTACCGCAATTTGCCCCCACTAACGCAGGCAGTCCACCGGGTAAAGACGCCATGGCTTCAATGGCTTCTTCGGGACTGAGCCCATAGCGCGTAGTTCCTTGGGGAGAAAAGGCAAAAGAAACGGCAATCGGCAAATTTGTCTCCGAACGTATGGCCTCAACGGCTGCACGAACGGTTGGCAAATCGGACATGGTTTCTACGATGAATCCATCAACACCACCCGCTAGCAAGCCAGCGACCACTGGGCGATAGTATTCAAGAGCCTGTTCATAAGGTACGGATGGCATCACCTGCGAATCAACGGGTTGGGCCAAAGGACCGACGACGCCAAGAATCCACGCTTCTCCACCAAAAATATCGCGAGCATGGCGGGCAATTTGAGCCGCTCGGCGATTTAACTCCACCACATCGGCGTCAATTCCCAGCGCGGCAAGTTTATGCCCATTAGCGGAAAACGTATGCGTTTCAATCAGCCGTGCTCCCGCTTCTAGGTATTTGAGGTGTAAATTCATCAACACGTCGGGTTGGCGTAAGGGAACTAAGGGTAGAGCGATTGACTCTACCCCTTCATCCATTAATGCCGTCCCGACGGCGCCATCACCCAAGATCCAACCCTCGTCTTGCAGCACTTGGCTTAAGGTCTTCACTGCAACCCGTCCTCTTCACGGACCTCTTGTACGGCTTGCGCCATGACCCGCAATTTCTGCTCAGCTTCTTCCCAAGTCCGAGTTTTTAACCCACAATCCGGATCAATTAACAAATTATCCAGGGGAACAATTTCTAATGCCCTCCGAATTCCCGCTTTGACTTCGTCAACAGACTCAATCCGGTGGGTATGCACGTCGACAACGCCTAAGGCTAGCTCCTTAGATTTTGGCCAGCGATAACGTCCTAATAAGTCAAGCAGTGCAAAATGTTGGTTAGCCGCTTCCAAATCCAGCTGATCAACAGGCAAATCAAAGAGGCCAGGTAAAATGGTCTCGAAATCCCCATAACAAATGTGACTAATCGTTTTAGCATTAAGACCCTTGGTCACAATGGCCATTGCTTCGATCGCCAAGTCTAATTCCTCAGGACGTGTGGAAATAGCGGGCTCATCAATTTGAATGTATTGAGCACCCGCCTTCTCCAATGCCACCGCTTCTTCGTGCACGAGATGTGCCAAGTCTAGAACCAATGACCGGCGATCGGGATAATACGCGTTAAATGACCAGTCACAAATGGTATAAGGACCTGTCAGCATTCCCTTGACTGGCTTATTCGTCATTTGCGAAGCTTTCTGCCACGACTTCACCGTGAGTCCTACAGCATCGCCTAAGGCTACGACATTTTCGACGATCGGCTTGCGATAGTACCGATTTCCGTATGAACGGACTGGTAACGACTCCGAAAATCCTTGCCAGTTCTCTGCGAAATATGCGACCATATCGCCTCGTTCCATCTCGCCGTGCACAAAAATATCAATGCCTAATTCTTCCTGCAAGGCAATGACTTGACGTGTGGCTTCCTCTTCAGCCTGCTGTAACTGTTCCAACGAAATTTGGCCCCGTCGAAATTGAGAACGTGCCGTAATCAACTTGCCAGGTTTCGGAAAACTTCCCACACTGGTGGTTAATAAATGTTTTGCCATCAAGGTCCGTCCTTTCTTTCCCTTAACCGTTAATCAATGTCTTGATATCCTTAAGTAAACGGACCTTTTGCTCGGCCCGGTCGGGAGGCAAAAATTCCAGTCCACAATTCGGATGAATCCAAACTTTGTTAGGGCCTTGCTTGAGAATAATCGGCTCAAGATGTTGCAAGACCTCACTAGGTTCTTCCAACCGCACATTACGGGCATCCAAAAGGCCGACGCCCACGTCCATGGGTAGCGCCGTTTGCGATAAAACATCGAGAATGGCGGGCTCGCTGACCGCATCAACATAAATGCGCGAAAACGGCAACGATGATAACCGTTCAATCCATGGTGTAGACTTTCCCCAATAAAGGGCAATGGATTGGTCTAGTCCAATGCTCGGATCAAGTAGAGCCCGGTAAGCTTCTTCGACTAGACTTTGAGAAAGCGTGGCGTTACGGGCCAAGGCGGGTTCATCCCATTGCACTTCTACAATGCCGGTATCCTCTAAATGCTTGACGGTCAACCGCATCACATCGATCAAATCGGCTAATAAAGCGTCTTGATTACCATAACTTTTGTCTTCCGCCAGTTCCAGAAATGTAAACAGACCCGGTAAAGCCACTTTCACCGGAACTTGAGATCGTTGTGAAGCTTCTCGGGACCATGCCGCTAACGTTCCTCCTTGATATTGCAGGCGGCCAGTAATCAAGGGATGACGCACATAGAAATTGTTATCAAACAAACGAATTAATCCGGCACTCTGCACGTTATCTAAGTCTCGCACAACGGGGTCAAATAAGTCGTACCAGCGAATTTGTCCATCGGTTGTCCGGTCCAATTGCGCTTCAAAAGCCAGATCAACCACGCGGCCAATCACTTGGCTGTAGGTGTCAAATAGTTGGCTTGGGGTCAATAGCCCTTTTTCGAATCGCTGAATGGCTGAACGTACGTTGGGCCCGGATCCGGCAGGAATTTTCGGATATGAGCCCATGACAGTCGTCTTCATTTTTCCAGTATCTCTCCTATCGTGCATGATTTGATACCGTGGATTTCGGTTATCATGCTTGTCTCATCTTCTTAGGATCCGGCATGGTGCATTTGTGCGCATGACCATAAAAAAAGCGCCTATCACGAGAAGAGGCGCAATGCTCTTCTCATCTTAAAGAATACAAAGTATTCTTCCGGAATTGGCACCCACCCTAAAGGGGTTGCCGGGCTTCATCGGGCCAGTCCCTCCGCCACTCTGGATAAGAAGTGTTCCTATAGAATTGATTAGCAAAATACCATGGCCTGTCCGTATGGTCAAGAGGACAAATGAAAAAATCTCTAATTGCCAATTATTGCCATCCATGATAGGCTTCTACCTAGGAGGTGGTACGATGTCTTCTCCCGGGTCATCGGTTTCCAAAGATCGGCAACATGGCGGCCTTGTCACGAAATCCAAAGGATCGCGAAGTCGTCTCATCCTGCGTCGCTTATTCCTGCTCGTCTTAATTCTTGGTGCCTTGACATTATGGCAGTTAAGTTTCGTCATCAAAGAGCTGGGTAATCTTCAACATGAATTAGAAACCTGGAAAACAACTCGGGCACTTTTGGGAGCGTTTCTCACCTACATGATCTCCCAAATTTCCCATTCGGTTCACAGTCTCTGGATCGACGTTTTTCATTAAGTCAACGAGTTCACGTCACATGACGATTCATATCAACCGCCACCCAGCCACGTCGATCCCTTTGTCACCTACTGGCCCAAACAATAACAGAGGGCTGCACGGTTAAGGCTGCAGCCCCACTGATTTCGTTGACACATTTCGGTGACACAATGTTTAACGACGACCTAACCGGAGCAGGAACAGGAACAAATTGATGATGTCCACCAATAGCGAAACCGCTAAGACAATCGCTGTCCCATTAGTGGGTAATGCGCGACCCCGGTACCGCATAATCGAGAAATCAAGCAATAGATACCCCGTAAAAATAATGACGCCAATCAAATTATATGCTCGCGACGCGACAACACCAAACATGCTGGGCAAGAAAAATGATAGCAAACTGGTAATGATGAGCATCAATAATCCGAGAAACAATATCGGTGCCAATTTCGAAAAGTCCCAAGGAATCCATGACACCACGGCGGCGGATAATAACATGGCCACCAAAATGGCTCCTAATGTCGTAATAAAAAGATGATTTTGGTACAAGATGGCATACCAAAGAATAGGCGCAATAGCTATTCCTAAACCTGCAGCCACAACAATGCCCCAAAACAACGCGGCCCCGGCATTAGTTTGATTACGGGACACAAAAATGGTTCCTACCATCGCGGCAATGAATCCAATCCAAATTCCTGCTGAACCCAAGCTCACTCCAAATAAACTAGCCAACATGAGAACAACCAATAATAAAGCCAAATATCCCAATGTACGAGCCATTAAAGACCCTTTAATACCATCAGCAACCGAATAGGTATAAGGTGTCCGGTTATACATACATCACTCACCTCCTGTACAATTTTGTGATACATCAAAAGTCAAGAAATGTCAAATAGTTAAAATGTGCTCTTCCGCACGAAGCGCTTGCAGACAACGTCATCTTCCGGGAAAATAGACCTGATGGTGAAAACGATACGTTGTTGCGTGTTATGGCTATTATTGCCACGAGTATCATGTTTTAAACGATAACGTCGCGTTTGAGAAAGAAGGCGTGATTGATGGCTGATAGTAGTGATGGAATGTCCTTTGAAATTTTAGCCGCGGGCATTCGGGATATTCGTCATGATATCCCCCGTCTCTTATCCGTACTGGCAAACAAATTTGAACAAGCGTTGCCCGAACGCGTACACGTCACACGTCATTCGGGATTGTTCACCCGAGATAATTCCATTACGTCCATTATTCTCGAATTCGATAATGTCCATTACATGCTAAAGCATAAAGCCGGACGTCTGGAGCCGCTACGGCAAAAAGTCGTGCACGATGTCGTGTTAAAGACAGAAACACTAAATTTTGATGAATGGATTGCCGAGGTTTTGCAACAGCTCATTCAGGAAAGTCATCATAATGAAAATATACGCAACATGCTTGATCGCTTTCTCACTTCTTGACAGAGTTTATTTGGACAGCATGGAAAGGACGATAGTAACGTGCCGGCACACGAATCTCGCAATTGGCATCTAGAAAGCCTAGCCGCTCACTCTGGAGTCGGACAGGACCGTCTCTATGGCGCCGTCAGCACCCCTATTTATCAAACTGTGACGTACCAACACCCGGGAACCGAATTAGGGCCATATGACTATAGCCGGACAGAAAATCCCACCCGGCATGCGGCCCAAGAAGCGATTAACCGGTTAGATAATGGTGCAGGAGCTCTCCTTTATAGTAGTGGTATGGCCGCGCTGACGGCATTAGTGCACACCTTACAACAAGGTGATCATGTTCTTATTACCGAAGATGCCTATGGCGGCACTTACCGCATCATGGTTGACATCTTTTCCAAATTTGGCATCGCATCGAGCATGGTTAATACCCGGGATATTGATCAGGTCAAACAACATATCACCTCAAAGACGCGCCTATTCATTGTGGAAACTCCGAGTAATCCCCTTTTGCGCATTAGTCCGCTCGAGGAGCTTGCTGAACTCGCGCATGCCCACCATGCCGAGTTGGCCGTGGACAATACATTTATGACCGCTGTGCGCCAGCGTCCCTTGGAACTTGGAGCCGACTACGTGGTGTATAGTGCTACCAAGTACTTGGCAGGACATAATGATGTGTTAGCAGGTGCCATTGTGTGTAAAACCCCGGAACAATATGACAAACTCAATGAACTCACCAATGCAACGGGTAGCGTTTTAGGACCATGGGACGCTTGGCTACTCCTTCGCGGTTTAAAAACCCTTGCCATTCGAATGGATCGCCAAGAAAGCAATGCACGCCGTATTGCTGAATTTCTGTCCCATCATCAAAATATCCGTCACGTGTATTATCCAGAGCTCGCCGATCATGATATGAGGGAACGGCATTTACGACAGGCCTCGGGCTACGGAGCCATGTTGTCATTCGTTCTCACACATCCTGAAGAGTATGCAGCGGTTATGGACAGGCTTCAGGTCATATTACCGGCTGTCAGTCTGGGTGGCGTCGAATCGTTAATTACGCATCCCTATAATGAAACCCACCGAGAACTGCCCGAATCGATGAGACGTCAACTCGGCATTGTTCCGGGACTCATGCGTTTATCGGTGGGAATTGAGCACATTGACGATTTGCTCACAGATTTAGATAATGCCTTACGCTAAGGGGTATGATGGCCGATATTGTGGATGACCATTATAAATCATATTAAGGAGTGAATAGCGATTACAGACAAGCGCACCCAATTTGTGCATACAGGTTATGAAATGGATCCGGCAACTCAGGCGGTCACTCCTCCTATTTACCGGGCGACTACCTATCATCAAGCGGATCCTTGGAATCCCCCTGTTTATGACTATGCACGTTCAGGGAATCCTACCCGTCATGCCTTCGAACAAGCGATGGCTGATTTGGAGCATGGCGTGAAAGGATTTGCCTTTTCATCGGGAATGGCAGCGTTAACCGCAGCCTTTATGCTGTTGTCTCAAGGCGATCATCTTATTGTGACCCGCGACTGCCAAGGAGGCACCCAGCGAGTGCTGCGTGGTGTTTTCAGCCGTTTTGGCATCCAAGTGAGTTATGTGGATACGGAAGACTTTGATGCCTTGGAAAAAGCCGTAAAACCCAATACTCAAGCGATTTTGGTCGAAAATTTCAGCAATCCCTTCTTGCATGTGACCGATATGCCCCGATTGGCAAAATGGGCGCACGAACATCACTTGCTGGTAATGGTGGACAATACCTTCATTACACCGTATTTACAAAATCCCTTGACATTAGGAGCCGATCTCGTTATTCATTCTGCAACCAAGATGATTGGAGGGCATTCTGACATTACCGCGGGTGTTGCTGTGGCGAAAGAAGAAGATCTGGCTCGTCGGTTATATTTTATCCAAAATGCTTGTGGTGCCATTCTTTCACCCGATGATGCCTATATGAGTTTGCGCGGACTCCATACATTACCTGTGCGCATGGACCGTGCCCAGGACACCGCGATGCAACTAGCAACGGCGCTTGTGACCCATCCCCAGGTGCAACGGGTCTATTATCCCGGGCTGAAGACACATCCAGGACATGAAGTTGCCAAACAAACCATGCGGGGTTTCGGGCAAATGCTCACCATTCGTTTAAAGGATGCTCGCCTGGTCCCAGAATTGGCTCGTCATCTCCGATTAGCCCGGGTCGGTGCCGGATTTGGCGGGACCGAGACGATTATTTCTTTGCCCGAATTGCACTGTCATGCTGCTTTAACTCCAGAAGAGCGCTATGAACGGCAAATCACGCCCGATGTTGTCCGTATTTCGGTTGGATTGGAATCAGCGGCGGATTTACTGCATGATATTCTCGAGGCTTTGGATAAGGCCGGATCATAAGGCCAGGGGGAATCCCTGGCCGTAAGAACGATTTTCTGTCATCAGGAGTTGGTTTCGTTGCTGTGTTCTTGTAACCATTGTTGTTTGGCTAAACGCCGAACCACTTTCCCTGATGGTCCAATAGGTAGGGAATCGACCACATCAATCACATATGGCCGCTTATAATCAGCAAGCAGGGTTTTCGCTAACTCATGAAGGCTATCAACATCGATCGTGTGGTTGGCGCGCGGCACGACGAGGGCAACGACACGCTCTCCACGCCTGGCATCTGGGATGCCAAAAACCGTTGCCATTGCCACATCGGGACTACGGGACAAGACTTCTTCAACTTCAACCGGGTATACATTTTCTCCCGAGGTAATGATCATGTCTTGCTTGCGGTCCACTAGATATAACAAGCCTTCTTCAGAAATATAGCCCATGTCGCCAACCGTAAGATATCCATCTGAGGTAAAGCTTTCACGTGTTGCTTGCGGATTATTGAAATATTCCTTCATTAATGAAGGACCTTTGACAAATACTTCCCCAATTTCCCCTGCCGGAAGCGCCTGCCTTTGGTCATCTAAAATGCGAATACTTTGACCAATGATGGGATAGCCGACCGAACCCAACGGTCCATTGAGACGGTGACGAATGACGGTACAGGCGCCGTATTCAGTTGCCCCATAAATATCATAAAGACGAACCTGGGGAAAACCCAGGAGAATACGGTCCCTGAGAGTACTATCCAAAGGCGCTGACGCGGTCAAGATAACACGTAAAGTTTGGGCATCTAGCTTCCCCGCTTCCACGGCATCGGCTAAAAAGCTCAATAATGTTGGAACAAACATGCTATAAGTCACTTGATGCTTATTCATCTCATCCACGATGTGTTGAGGATGTATGCTGCGGTGGGGGTAGATTACGCAAGTGGCCCCAATAATGACAGATAATGTAACAACCCATAATGAATTGACATGAAACATGGGAAGGACAGCCAAACCAATATCATCGGACGAAATGCCTAACTCCGCAACAAGTGTTAATGCAATCATTAAATTGCTAACATGACTTCTTACCGCGCCTTTCGGTTTACCGGTTGTACCCGAGGTGTATACGATGACCCACGGATCCTCTTCCGAAATGGTTAGGGAAAGCGGTGAGTCGTCTGCTTGGCTCACTAGGTCTTCCCAAGCCCGGGCACGGTCTTCCCCTTCGAGATGCGTATAATAAACCGGAAGGAGATTTTCCACTGCACTGAGCGCCGATCGTAAGTCTTTATCCGCTACAATCAAACTAATTTGACTATCCATTAAGGCATAACGAATTTCGTCAGGTGACCACCGGAGATTAATGGGTACACCAACCAACCCAGCTTTAGCCAAACCAAAATACGCTTCTGCCATATCCAGCCCATTTGGCAAAAGAAGACCAACGCGTTGCCCCTTTTTTAATCCCAGGCCGAGCAGTGCACGCGCAATTTGGTTGGTTTTGTTATCGAGTTCAGTAAACGTTAAGGATTGTTCACCAAAAACCAAAGCTTTCTTGTCTTTATATCGAATTGCTGCACCATGAAGTGCCTCTCCTACCGTTAACACAATGTCCTCCCATATTGAGTTAGTTAAGGATTACTAAGTTTGCGGCCGCACTTTTAGTCGCATCTCAAAAACTTGGGTAACAGCCATTGCTATTACTGTTATACACATAATAGCGAACATGATGTGCGTCGTCGATATGACAAAACGTCCTAACGTATGATCATGAATCAGAGCCCATATCCAATAGAGCAAACCAATGCCTGTCGTCAATATCACTTCCCAGCGGCGCTGGGCCACAGAATATAACATGGCCATATTGAGTAGTCCCAGACAGATCATCCCCCACCCATATTCTGCAAGCCATGGAACTACAGGAAAAAAACTCTTTCCCAGAACCATCAACACCAAATTGTGGCCATACACCGTAAATAACCATTCGCCAATCGCCGCTAAAATTCCATACATTCCCACGGTCATAGCCGCGTAGCGATAACGATGTATAGGTTCTGCCAGAATTGCGGTTAACATGACGGTTCCAAGACTTCCCGAGACAAATTGCAAGCTATGACCGATAGTAGCCAAACCTGTATACTGTCCCGCAGCAATGGGTGACAAGGCATATTTAGCAGCCAGTCCATCAACTAGGGCAAATAAGACATTGATAATACCGACAATCGCGGTGCCCACAATCACACCTGAGGAAGTTTGCTCGCCTTTTAAAGGCACGTGTTTGGTCATTACGCGACTGACATACCAGGTAACCCAAGCGGCAATTCCCTCTAAAATCCCCACAGCCGTTAACCGGTACCCGCTCCACAGAGCTCCTCCTGCGGCGATAACGCGAAAACCGGTATTCAATACCCCAAGTAATCCTACCCACAAATACCATCGGCTCCGTTGCAACATCCCGACATTGGCCGCTAACGCTAAACTCGGAACAACCTCCACCGTAAAAACGACCAACAATGTCGGATTCACATCAAACAAATGGGCCAACGTCTGGCGGGCTATCCAAATCACGCCCCAAAGACTCAAACCGCCTGCCCAAAGTCCTAAGCTCTGGAGATATCCATTATGCCCCTCATCTTTGCCCATGCGCGTGTAAATTAACGTAACAACAGATGCCGGAATCACCATAAATGTGGTAACGTTCAAAAACGTCGCTAAATCTCCATAGAGTCTAGGACCTAAGACATGGGCCAGAACAACATGATACAAATAATTGAAGAGTCCGGCTAAGAGAGTTGCTAACCCAAAGATTAGATTATCTTCCCAAAAGGCCTTGAATTTGGCCATGAAAAACCTCCTCGATGCGGCCTGCAGCGTGCTTTTTCTTTCCTTTTTTACATTCTGAGTGTTTTCAGACAAAAATATAGCCCAGGTTACGGGAAAACCTGGGCGAAAAATATTATGTAGTTCATTCAGGTAAGGGTCAGTTCCAATAGAACTGACATTCTGATACAGTATTTTCGACATCAACGGGGAAAATCCTACCGTTCTCGATGAATTTCTTAGTCGTTTGACGACTAAATGCGCATTTTTATGGTTGACGCCCAATTTGATGCAACAGTAATTGCATCACCGCATTATTCGCATAGCCAATGTGCCACAAGGCAATCCCTGCCAAATGATCCTTCTTAGCCAACTGAATTTTTTGATTCATCCCTTGTAAACTTTCCCACCACGCAATATGGGGTCCCGTAGAGGTCGTATAATCGGCGTATGTCTCCTGATACCGTGTGCTCCACTTGGCATGCTGAATCATTGGGGTTGTTATAGCATTATAAGGAATGGTCGTGGCGTGTGTGCTGCCAACAGGCCATGAATATCCATATAACGCGATGCCAAGATCAATCTTAGACGCCGGAACCGAATGGAGCATTCGAGATAGAATATTTTCGACCCATCCAAGGGCTGCTACGGGTCCGGGAGGACTACCGTCATCATGTTCGTCATAACTCATGAGAACAAATTGATTCACTTCCGGTGCCAGTTTGCTAAAGTTGTAGGCTCCGCCGGAATGGGGCACAACGTCCATGGTGATGGTATCTGTTCGCGGCAGGAAGTCTCGTAAATCAATCATAAACCCCGTGAGCTGGTTCACATAACGGGTATGAGGAGGTTCAAAATCGATATTCACTCCCTGATAATGCATTTTGCCCACAAGGTCGGCAATATTGCGGGCGGCGATTACACGGGTAATGGAACTCGCCAAGAAAGCCTGCGTTCCCGTACCGTCATTAATTAACGGCGTAATAGCAATGTGTTCTTTTTCCGCTTGATGTAAAATCGCTGAATTCACATGACTAATAAGGCCGCCATGAGCATCTAAGGAATACCAGAACGGCGCCAGGTCAGTAATGGCATGGGAATGCGTATACAATGGTGTTAAGGGACCGGATACATCATTCGCCCAAAACGCTAAGACCTTTAGAGGCGGGGATTTTGACGATGATGTTTTGTTGGCCGCATGAACACCAATACCACAGCCTGCTGTCAGCACGCTCATCGCGGTAACGACCGACAAAACCTTAACCGGAAACGCTCTGGGAAATCTCATTGTTATCACCTCTCTTCCAAGTTTCACCCACAAAAGATGCAAGCATGCTTCAAAGTGACTATGAGGTTTCAGGAAAAAATGGCGTTTATTAACGCGATGCTTTGACAAATTTGTCCAAAAATGGATTCTTCGGAAACTCTCATTCAGCTCTCATCCACAAGAGGCATATTGTAAATATGTAAAAGACCGTGCCGAGAGTGTGGAGGAGGGATTCATATGGTTCATCAAAGACCTCTAGCCCTACCCGCACCCCAGGGAGAACATTCACATCATATCCGGGGGGCTGCTGTTAAATGGGTTGCGAGTATCGGACTGTCAACCATGACTGCATTAAGCATTTTTTATGCTGTTAATTGGCAGCCCTTGACCCATTTACCGGAATTAGCTAAAGCACGTGTAGAGCATGAACACGTTCAATGGACTCCGTTAAACCGGGTCTCGCCATGGTTCCAAAAAGCTCTCATTGCCACCGAGGATCGAAGTTTTTACACCAATTGGGGAATTTCTTTTCAGGGAATAGCCCGCGCTGCGTGGGTAGATTTACAAACGGGGCAGTTCACTCAAGGAGGAAGTACAATAACACAACAATTGATTCGTAATTTAATGCTGTCGCCCGTAAAAACGATTCCCCGTAAAGTCAGTGGAATTCTTTTGTCACTGATGGCAACCGACTTATATTCCAAACACCAAATTTTGACAATGTACATGAATGAGGTCTATTTAGGTGACCATGCTTACGGTGTTGGGCAAGCTGCTCAATCTTATTTTGGTGTTCCCGCGAGTCAGCTCACATTACCGGAAGCAGCCCTCTTAGCAGGATTACCACAAGCTCCATCGGCGTATGATCCGCTCGTCAATTTCAAACTCGCAAAACAACGCCAGTGGGAAGTGTTAAATAGCATGGTCCACGACCATATGATCACCCGACAACAAGCCCTTCACGCCTATCAAGCGCCCCTGCCCCTAAAATCACCCCGGCAAAGCGCCTAAAATCTTTTTGACAACAAGAAGCCTCCGGTAGAACGTGAGCGTTCTACCAGAGGCTTCTTATCCGACATAGTTGTTATCGGCGAAGCTTTTTCAATTCCCCCAACAGACGGTCATTAAGAACGCGAATGTGGGTACCCTTCATACCGAGGGAGCGCGATTCAATCACCCCAGCCGATTCAAACTTCCGTAACGCATTCACAATGACAGACCGGGTGATACCGACCCGATCCGCGATTTTGGAAGCCACCAACAATCCTTCTTCGCCACCAAGTTCATCAAAAATGTGTTGAACGGCTTCGAGTTCGGAATACGACAACGTGTCGATGGCGACTTTTACTGCGGCCTTCTTACGTGCTTCCATTTCCAACTCGTCAGATTTGGAACGCAAAATTTCCATTGCCACAACGGTTGCTCCATATTCGGCCAAAACCAAGTCTTCATCATTGAATTCCCGGCCAAACCGCGAGATCACCAAGGTCCCCAGGCGATCGCCGCCCCCATTGACTGGAACCACGGTTGTGATTTTGTTCTCGTACAAACATGGCTTATCATGGAAAAAGACACATTTTCGTGATTCCTGAGAAACATTGGGATAGGTCTCATCAACTTTCAAAAGACCATTATTATAATTCGCGGGGAAGATCTCTTCACCCAAAACTTCCCGGATCATGATATCGCATTCAAACCCGTCCAGTAAGCTATATCCCAAAACCTTACCGCGCCGACTGACAACGTAGACGTTTGCTTGGATAAGTTCGCTTAAAATTTTAGCCATTTCTTCAAAGTTTACCGGATGGCCAGCCGTTCGCTGTAGTAGTCGATTAATGCGTCGTGTTTTTTCGAGTAATTCCTCCACGACATGCACCTCCTTGATTCGACAAAATCCCCTGTCGTCACAATTTTCACCACTCGAGTATACCACAGCATAGTTCTAATGTGGTAACGAAAAAAAAAAATTCAGAGTATATACCGATTGATGTCAATATTCTCTGCAATCTTAGCCAGCCGTTGTTGCACATAAGCAGCGGTAATGGGGATGGTCTGGCCCACTAAATCGGGGGCAGAGAAATTCAGTTCTTCCAGTACCTTTTCCAAAATCGTGTGGAGGCGCCGGGCTCCAATGTTCTCGGTATCCCGGTTGACTTGATAGGCGTAGCGCGCCATTTCCCATAATGCGCCGTCATCGAATTCCACTTTAACACCTTCTGCCCCTAATAGGGCTTGATATTGCTTGATGAGCGAGTGCCGTGGTTCCGTAAGAATTTTATAAAAGTCTTCTTCGGTCAGGGCATTAAATTCCACCCGGATCGGAAACCGTCCTTGCAATTCCGGAATGAGATCACTGGGTTTCGATACATGAAATGCTCCGGCCGCAATAAAGAGAATATGATCTGTCTTAACAGGCCCATATTTGGTATTGACCGTGGATCCCTCGACAATCGGCAGAATGTCACGTTGAACTCCTTCCCGTGAAACATCTGGTCCACGCCCTTCATGACTGCTGGAAGCAATTTTGTCAAACTCATCAATGAAGATAATGCCTTGTTGCTCAGCTCTCCACAGAGCTTCAGCATGGGCAGCATCGGTATCAATTAATTTTTGGGCTTCTTCCTGGGTCAATACTTTCCGCGCTTCGGCAACCGTCATCTTACGGCGTTTTGTGCGCTTAGGTAACAAGCCAGAAAACATTTCACCCAGATTCATCTGATTTTCTTCTCCGCCGGGAATATTTCCCATAAAAGGCAATGGGGGACCAGGATCTTCAACTTCCACTTCGACGACTTCATTTTCCATGGCTTTCATCCGAAGTTTTTCCCGCACTTTGCGCCGTTCTTCTTCGATTCGGTGACGTTCTTCGATACTTAAACTGGAAGTCGTCTTGTTTGATCGATTTCCGCCTCCGAATAACGCTTCAAAGGGATTGACAGTCGTTGAGGTATCCTCAGGAAACGGAACTAAAGCATCCACTAAACGATCTTCTGCAATGCGCTCGGCACGATCTTGGACGGCTTGACTGCGTTCTTCTTTGACCATCCGCACACTCGTTTCGACGAGATCACGGACCATCGCATCGACATCGCGGCCGACATAACCTACTTCGGTAAATTTTGTCGCCTCAACTTTGACAAACGGCACATGCAAGAGCCGAGCCAAACGCCGGGCCACTTCCGTTTTTCCCACTCCCGTAGGCCCAATCATCAAAATGTTTTTCGGAGTAATATCTTCTTGCAATTCAGGATCGAGCTGACTCCGCCGCCAGCGGTGTCTTAGAGCGATAGCGACCGCCCGTTTGGCTTCCTCTTGACCAACAATATATCGATCGAGTTCTTCGACGATTTTCTTGGGTGTCATCAATGCATCGTCCATGACAAAACCTCCTTTTTTCCTTCGGCGAAAGTGTTAATTCAAGGTTTCAATAGTCAAATGGTGATTGGTATAGATACAAATATCCGCCGCAATATCCAAAGAACGTCTAACCAAATCTTCTAAGGGCATCGGAGGCTCAATCGACGAAAATGCTCGTGCAGCCGCCAAGGCATAACTGCCTCCCGATCCAATGGCGGCAATATAGTCGTCAGGTTCTATCACTTCCCCTGTCCCGGACAAAATAAATAAATGCTCAGTATCTGCCACTAATAACAATGCTTCCAATTTACCCAACATCCGGTCGGTCCGCCATTGACGAGAAAGAGCCACCGCCGCGCGTTGCAGGTTGCCATGACTTTCTTCAAGTTTCCCTTCAAAAAGTTCGAACAAGGTCAACGCATCCGCGACCGAGCCAGCAAATCCCGCCAATACTTTATTATGATACAAACGTCGAACCTTTGTCGCCGTATGCTTCATAACAGTATTTTGGCCGAAAGTTACCTGACCATCTCCTCCAATCACCGCTTTGCCGTCTCTCACGATACCGAGAATTGTCGTCCCATGAAATTCAATGGCTGCCACTCTCATCTCTCCTTCATTGTTTCCGTTGGCTCCCTCGTGTTCAAGCACGAGGATGGGCATTTTGATAAACTTTAGCAATATGTTCTTGGGACACTAATGTATAAAGTTGGGTCGTTCGTAGCAAACTGTGACCCAAAAGTTCCTGAATCACCCGCAAATCGGCACCATTCATGAGCATATGCGTCGCAAACGAATGCCGTAGCCAGTGTGGGCTGACATTTCTTTGAATCGCCGCTTTGGCTAAAACATTTTTTACAATTCGCCGGACACTACGCGTGGTAAGCCTGCCACCCCGGTAATTAACAAAGAGCGCTGTGGTGCGTGTTCGGACGAGTGCTTTTCTTCCGCGTAACAAATATGCGTCGAGGGCCTGAGACGCTTTAGTGCCAAAGGGCACCACTCGCTCTTTGCCGCCCTTTCCTTTGACGCGCACAAACCGACTCGTCAAATCCACATCAGCTATATTTAAAGATACTGCTTCTTGACTTCTGAGTCCCGCTCCATAAAGAATCTCCATTAAGGCCCAGTTTCTCAGTCCCAGAGGCCCTGGCATATTTTTGGCGCTTTCAATCAGATCATGGGCTTCATCCATCGTTAGAGTTCGGGGCAATAAGGGGCGAAACCGTGGAGTAAGCAGTCGATTAGCAGGATTGTCAGTGCGCCATCCCTGTCGCTTAACGAACCGGTAAAATGATCGAATCACAGCTAATTTGCGGGCCACAGTTCTCGGCGCCAATCCTTGTTTCATCAGGGATGATATCCAAGCCCGAATGTCTTTGGTGCCAACCTGATCCAACGCGCCAACAAATTTTTCTAACTGGTGCAGATCTTGAGCATATGCTCGGGCTGTATGTTCCGATGCTTGCTCCACCAAGATTAGTGTTTTGATATAGTACTCAACCCACTCATTAACGGGTTTCATGGTGCGATACCTCAACACCGATGTGTTCAAGATAATCCTTCAATGACGACAATGCCCGGTCTCTCAGCCAACGCCGTCTTGCCTTTTTGTCATGAATTTGTTGAATTTCTGGAGGCAGATTCAGTAATCCAAAATTGGCGTTCATCGGTTGAAAATGCTCCGGATCGGTATGGGTGATATAGTATGCCAAAGCCCCCATCATCGTGTCCCGCGGGAATGGTTGAATATTCCCATGCTCGAGCCATTGGGCAATATACCTCGCCACCATAATGCCCGTTGCAGCCGATTCTACGTAGCCCTCAACGCCTGTCATTTGACCAGCAAACCACAAGTCTTCTCGCACTTTCGCATTTAATGTCGGTCTTAGTATCGCTGGCGATTTCAAGTAGGTATTGCGATGCATGACGCCGTAGCGCACAAATTCGGCATCATGCAAAGCGGGGATTAATCCAAACACCCGTTTTTGCTCTCCCCAACGCAAATTCGTCTGAAAACCCACCAGGCTCATTAATGATCCCGCAGCGTTATCGCGACGGAGTTGAACGACGGCATAAGGTCTACGGCCCTGTTCAAACGGATTTTCCAGCCCAATGGGTTTCATCGGTCCATATAGCGGGGTTTTCACACCTCGTCTAGCTAATTCCTCAATCGGCAAACATCCCTCAAAAAAGGTCGCTGATTCAAAATCATGCCCCATATGTTGTTCTGCATGAATTAAGGCATCATAAAATGCCATATACTCATCTTTAGTCAAGGGACAATTCAGATAATCTTGGTTTCCTTCCCGCGATCCCCAAAACGCGTGATTCATATCGACACTTTCGGCTAGAACAATGGGAGCGGCCGCATCAAAGAACGATAACATTTTCGCCCCAACTAAGTCGGAAATGGCTTCAGTCAATGATTCATGCGTTAAGGGACCGGTAGCGATGACGGTCGGACCGCTTAAAATCTCGCTCACGACTTCATGGTGAATGACAATATTGGGATGGTCTTCCAGAACCTCGGTTATCCCTTGGCTGAAGGCCTCGCGGTCAACCGCTAACGCCGAGCCTGCCGGAACCCTAGCCGATTCTCCTGCTTTAATAATGAGTGAATCCAATAGCCGCATTTCATCTTTTAACAAGGTTGCGGGCGCCAGACCGAGCGTCGAACCCAGCGAGTTGGAACACACCAGCTCACCAAATTTTCCGCTCACGTGAGCAGGTGTCATGGTCTTGGGCCGCATTTCGAACAGGTGAACAGTGAAACCTAATTGGGCCAATTGCCAGGCAGCCTCGGACCCAGCCAAACCACCGCCGACAACATTGACGTCATTGAGCTTGCTCTTCTTCATAACCGCATCCCTCCCGCAAGCACATGAGACTTTCGTGATTACCCCGTCGCTTAAACGCCATGCTGGATCCACAACGTGGGCATTGTTTGTCACTCGGTCGATTCCACGTCACAAAATCACATTCGGGATAGCCGGCACAGCCATAAAAGACGCGCCCTTTACGGGTACGACGAACCACTAAATCTTTCCCGCACTTCGGACACATCGCACCAGTTTTTTCGACATAGGGCTTCGTAAAATCACACTCAGGATATCCTGAACATGCTAAGAACTTACCAAAACGACCGTATTTAATGGTCATGGGTCGCCCACACTTCTCGCAGATTTCATCCGTCGTCTCTTGCGGCAGTTCCACTTTTTCAATATCTTCATCGGCTCGGTGCAATTCTTCAGCAAAACGGTCATAAAATGCATACAACACATCTTGCCACTGCATATCATTAGCAGCAACTTGATCGAGTTGGGTCTCAACATCTGCTGTAAACCGGGTATCAACAATCTCCGGGAAATATTGTTTTAACAAATCCACGACAACACGTCCCAACTCGGTGGGAATTAATTTCTTCTGCTCCCGGTGCACATAATCTCGTTGAATCAGCGTTTCCACAATCGGTGCATATGTTGATGGCCGACCAATGCCTAGTTCTTCAAGCGTTTTGACGAGACTCGCTTCCGTGAACCTTGGAGGGGGTTCTGTAAAATGTTCTTGAGATGTGATATCCGAGATGGTTAACACCATGCCTTGATTAACGGCAGGCAGTGGACGCGATTTGGCTTCATCTTGCGCATTGGGATCGGCGTCGTCAAATGATTCTTGATAAACCACAGTAAATCCCGGAAACTTAATCCGGGAACCAGTAGCCCGGAATACCGCGTCCTGGTCTTTAACATGCAAATCAATCGTGGTAGAATCGTACACCATTGGCGCCATTTGACTAGCAACAAAACGTTCCCAAATTAAACGATATAAACGCAATTGATCCCGGTTTAGACTGCTCTTAAGACTTTCGGGATGACGTCTGATATTGGTTGGTCTTATCGCTTCATGCGCATCTTGAACACCGGGCTTCGTCTTGGTGGGACGCTTCGCTTCGCCCGAGGGCACATAGGAGGAACCATAACGCTCTTCGATATATTTCTGAGCATCTTCACGAGCCACATCAGCAATACGGGTGGAATCCGTACGAATGTAGGTCACCAATCCTACAGTGCCTTCCCCCGCCACTTCTAGTCCCTCATAGAGTTGTTGCGCCAGACTCATGGTACGCTTAACAGAAAATCCCAATTTTCTGGAAGCCTCTTGCTGTAACGTGGAAGTCGTAAAGGGTGGTGCGGCAAATCGTCTCTTTTCCCGCACCTTCACTTCCGCAACCACTACTTCCAGTCCAGGTCGCACCTGCGCCAAGATTTGCTCTGCTTCTTTTTGAGATACCCGCCCTTTTTCCCCTAAAGGCGCAATATAATGCGACAGTAAAGTGCCGTCTTCGGTCATCGCCGTCATGTCAATCGTAAAATACTGCTCCGGCACAAATCGCAAAACTTCATCTTCTCGATCCACTAACAATTTTAAAGCAGCACTTTGGACGCGTCCCGCTGACAATCCTGGCCGCACTTTTCGCCACAACAACGGCGACAATTGATAACCGACAACGCGGTCCAATACCCGTCTCGCCTGTTGAGCATTGACCAGGGCCATGTTTATCGGCCTAGCTTGTTTGATCGCATGGTTCACCGCATCTTTGGTGATTTCATGAAATTCAATACGCCGCACATCGCGCGGGGCAATGTTCAATGCTTCGGCCAGATGCCACGAAATCGCTTCTCCTTCACGGTCAGGGTCCGTCGCTAAATAGACGCGATCGGACTTTTTGGCCGCTTCTTTGAGCTCTTTCAGCAGGGGTCCTTTCCCTCGTATCGTAATGTATCGTGGCTGAAACCCTTTAGCCACATCCACTCCAAACTGGCTTTTCGGTAAATCACGCACGTGTCCCATTGACGCTTTGACCTGGAATCGGGAACCCAAAAAGCGACTGATTGTCTTCGCCTTGGCTGGCGATTCTACAATGATTAGAGGTTTAGCTTTGGCCATAATAACCCTCCCGGGTACAAACATTTTTACATTATATCAAAATATGCTGCGTTTCCATGCGTCTTTCATTGCTCGGTGCTAACCCTGGCTGCCTCTAGGCGTCTATTATAAAGATAGATATTAGCATGACTGTAACAGGGAAACGAGAAGGATGCAAATTACAAGGAGAAATCAACCCATTCCTGGGCAGAGGACATCATTTTGCGAAGAAATGATCGGCGGTGTGCCGTACTCGGACCGTATTGTAGAATCATTGCGCGATGATAGGCGGTTGGATATCCTTTATGTTGTTCAAACCCATATACAGGAAATTGTAAGGCCAATTCCTGCATATAGCGATCGCGGACAACTTTGGCGATAACCGAAGCGGCGCCGATACTAGCTGACACTTGATCCCCGTGCACAATCGGCAATTCTTCCCAGGGACCACCGATGCGCATCGCATCTGTGAGCACTACCCGTGGCCTTATTGTGAGATGGCCAAGGGCGCGGGCCATGGCCATTCGGCTTGCTTCCAGAATGTTAATACGCTCAATCGTTCTCGGCCCGACAGCCCCAACTCCAATGGCAATCGCGGTACGACAAATGTCCTCATATAATCGCTGACGCTTTAAGGCACTAAGTTTTTTAGAATCGTCGATTCCCATAATGTCCGTATAAGGATCCAAGATAACGGCAGCCGCCACGACAGGACCCGCTAAGGGCCCACGGCCAACCTCGTCCACTCCTGCCACGGCCCATCCTTTACGCCAAAATTGTTGTTCCCACTGAATCTTTGCAAACCATCGTACTTCCTCATTCGGTCTTTCGGTCATCTAGCCCTCTCCTGGTTCTTCCAACGTTACACGTCCAAATTTCCCATTTTGGAAGGCCAGCACAATGGCATCAGCCGTGCGCTGTTCATCCAGCACACCGCCCGTTTTCAAATAACCTCGGGACCTTCCCCAATCCCGCCAGTTTTCTGGTAGAGGCATTTGGGGAACGACTAATTCCCAAATTTTTTCAACAAGAAGGAGCCGTTCCTCAGCCGTACTAGGGACAATTCCCAACACCTTCAGCCGCCAGTCTTCGGAATGTCGGGGAGTTACCACACCGGGTAAATCGAGCCACTCCCAGCCTCCGGGCAAACGAATCCATTGCGGTCCTCGCGTGATGCCAGGTTTCGCTCCGGTCATCACGCGGTGTCCACCGACCATTTTATTTAACAACGTTGACTTTCCCACATTGGGAACGCCTACCACAGCCAGGCGATAAGGAGGAGCCAGAATACGACGAATAGCCTTCTCTACCTCGATTTTAACCCGTGGATTTTGCGCTGAGATCGCCAGCGCTGTAACGCCATGGGACTTAAACCATCCTAACCAACGCTGCGTCGCATCGGGATCAGCCAGTTCGGCCTTATTCATAACCATTATCAACTGAGTGCGGCCGATCCATTGCTGAAGAGGCTGATGGCGGCTGATGTTCGGCGCTCGCGCATCAATAACTTCAATAAACGCCGATAAATACGGCGCTAACTCGCGAATGGTCCGCTGCGTGGCAACCATATGACCGGGATACCACGATTGCCGCTTTCCCATAGTTATCCTCTCTTATCTTTTCTCGATCTGCTTTACTAGTTAATGCAAAAGATGAAAATCGGATAAAGGCCACCAGACCACAAATGCCTCACCTTTCACATTTTTCATCGGCAATAGACCAAAATACCGGCTGTCAAAACTTTTAGGACGGTTATCTCCTTCTACCCACAAATATCCAGGAGGAACCTTTGTAGGAGGAACGTTCATGGAACCGCGATACTTCAAAAACGGTTCATGATATCGTTTTCCATTGATATACACCACATTATTTTTTACGCTAATCGTATCACCCGGTACTCCGATGACGCGTTTAATCCAATCTTGACTTTTAATGACGGGTGAGCGAAACACGATAATTTGCCCCGTTTTCGGTGTCTCAAAATCATAGATCAACTTATTAACCAGAACCCGTTCTCCTGTGTGCAAGGTCGGTAACATCGAAATACCTTCCACCTGATACGATTCAAAAACGAAGGTACGAATCAGAAAGGCTAACACTACTGCCAGAATAACCGTTTCAATAAATTCTAAATATCCTCTGCGCCGTTGATTCGTCATTTGGGCAGCCTCCTCAAAACACAAAGATAGCGAAGACACCTCGGGAACCGGGTGTCTTCGCCAGGCAAATTAACGTCGCTCCTTGATGCGGGCTGCCTTCCCACGAAGTTTCCTTAAATAATAAAGCTTCGCTCTGCGGACCTTTCCCCGTCGCACCACTTGAATCGATTCCAATCGCGGCGAGTGCAATAGGAAGATTCGTTCGACGCCAACACCGTAACTAACACGACGCACGGTAAATGTTTTCGACAAGCCGGTTCCCTTGATGGCAATAACTACACCTTCAAAATTCTGTACGCGCTCCCGGTTACCTTCACGAATTTTCACCGCGACACGCACGGTATCGCCAGGACGAAATGTCGGGATATCTTTCCGAATCTGGTCTTCCTCTAATAATCGAATAAAATCCACAATTTTCCCCCCTTTTCGGGCCACATGAAATTATAGCATCCGCATAAATGCGCTGCAAATTGTCATCGTTGCAGCAAATCCGGCCGACGAAGTCGCGTTCGGAGTTGAGCTTGTTCCTTTTGCCATTGCGCAATGCGAGCATGATCGCCGGATAACAAGACCGGTGGTACTTCGATGCCCCGATAAGTGCGAGGGCGCGTATATTGGGGCCCTTCTAGCCCACCACTGTCTCCAAAAGATTCATGGACTGTGCCTTCATCTGCCCCCAAAACCCCCGGCAATAACCGCGTTACGGCATCAACCATCACCATTGCGGGGATCTCCCCGCCTGTCAAAATCACATCGCCAATTGAGACTTCTTGCGCGTTTAACAATGATATCGCGCGTTCGTCAATCCCTTCGTAGTGACCGGCTACGATAATTAAGTGATCGAGGTGACTGAAACGCTCAGCCATGGATTGATCAAATTTTTCCCCCTGCGCCGAGGTAATGATGACATGTGCAGGAGCCGCATGATGTGCTTGCGCCCATTCTACAGCGGGCACGACAACATCCGCTCGCAACAACATGCCAATCCCTCCACCGAAAGGATAGTCATCCGTAGTTTTATGCGGACCAATCCCGAACCAGCGCAACGGAATCGTCCGAATATCGACCAAACCTTTGGATTGCGCACGTTTCATCATGCTCGTCGTTAACGGTCCCGAAAACATTTCGGGAAACAATGTCACAATCTGGATGACCATCATGTGAGGTCATCCAATCCTTCGGGGACATGGACATCCATGATACCGGCCTCTAAATCTACGTGGAGAACAACCGATTTGAGTGCAGGCAACAACAAGGGGGGCTTATTAGGGCGCATAACCTCAAAGACATCTTGGTTAGCTCCGGTACGTATCACCTTGTTTAGTGTTCCGATGATTTCTTGACTGGAAATGTCCCGAATGCTCAATCCTTGCAATTGGAACCAGTAATATTCTCCTTGTCCCAATGGTGGCAGGGAATCAATCGGAACATACAAAGTGGCTCCCCTCAAATGCTCTGCTTGGTCCCGCGTCGTAATATTCTCCAGTTGAAGAATGACCAGCGGTGGATGTGCCTGCGCCTGGCGGATCACTTGGGGACCAGAAAGTGACTGCACCCATATGGTCTTCCTTTTCAAAAGACGGTGAGGATAGTCTGTCGTCGGGTAAACCCGAAATGCGCCATGAATCCCATGTGGCGCTGTAATTTCCCCTACCGCCACAAAGTCAGACCAGTCCTCTTTAGACATTTTGCTCGGTCTTCTTGGCTTGCTTGAGTTCATGAACCTTCTTTAACACTCCGGTCTGGCGAAGCAACGACCTGGCAGTGTCTGTCGGCTGGGCACCATTTTGAATCCATCGAATCGCCTTTTCCTCGTCGATTTTCACCACGGCAGGATTTTTGGTTGGGTCATAATAGCCAATTTCCTCAAGAAATTTTCCATCTCGCGGAGAACGGGCATCCGCCACCACCACGCGATAAAACGGTCGCTTTTTTGCTCCCATTCGACGTAAACGAATTTTTACCATATTGTTCCCTCCTCTCGCACATCACCATACAGACATTTCTCGCTTACCGAAGATCAGGAAAATCTTTAAAAGGAAGCTTTGGAAATTTTCTTTTATGGCCGCTACCTTTCATCTGTTTCATGACCTTCCGCATTTCATAAAATTGCTTGACAAGGCGGTTAACTTCCTGAACCGAGGTACCACTGCCTTTCGCAATACGTAAACGTCGACTCCCATCAATAATATCGGGTTTGCGTCGTTCGAGTATCGTCATCGAATTAATGATGGCTTCGACTCGATCAAGTCCCTTGTCATCCACCTGATCCTTCAATTTGTTAAGATTTAAAGGACCCATTCCGGGCAGGAGCTCCATCACTTTGGACAAAGGCCCCAACTTCTTGACCTGCTTCAACATGGCTTGGAAATCTTCAAAATTAAAATCCTTCGTGCCAATGCGTTTGGCATGCGTCTCAATTTCGTCTTTATCAAGGGATTGTTCGGCCTTCTCAATCAAGGTCAAAACATCACCCATGCCCAGAATTCGCGAAGCCATACGATCAGGTTGAAAAGCTTCTAACGCATCAACTTTTTCTCCGGTTGCAATGAGTTTAATTGGCAGATCGGTGACGGCACGGATAGATAACGCCGCTCCACCACGCGCATCCCCATCCAATTTGGTCAAGATCACACCTGTGACTGGGAGCGTTTCCTTGAACGCTTTAGCCACACGGACCGCATCCTGCCCTGTCATGGCGTCGACAACGAGCAATGTTTCGTGAGCTGGCACTTCTTTTTGCATCTGTACCAACTCATCCATTAACGCGTTATCTATGTGCAAACGGCCAGCGGTGTCGACTAAAATGACATCTTTAGCCATTTGTCGGCTTCGCTGCCAGCCTTCTCGGACCAATTGGACAGGCGACAATCCATCTTCGTAGATGACCGGAACGCCAATTTGTTGACCCAACGCTTGGAGTTGATCGACGGCAGCCGGGCGGTAAATATCTGTTGCCACCATCAGGGGTTGACGGCCTTGTTGCTTCAACATTTTGGCCAATTTTGCTGTAGATGTCGTTTTCCCTGAGCCTTGAAGACCTACAAGGTAAATGACAGTCGGAGGATTAGAGGCCATTTTAATACGTTCTACGTGATTGCCCATTAGCTCTGTGAGCTGATCTCGGACAATGCGCACAACTCCCTGAGCAGGCGTCAAGCTTTCGAGAATATCTTGGCCAATGGCTTCTTGCTCAACACGACTTAAGAAATCCTTGACGACCTTAAAGTTGACATCTGCCTCAAGTAGCGCCATACGGACATCACGGAGACCTTCTCGCACATCATCTTCGGTCAACCGTCCCTTATTGCGCATACGCTTAAAGGTGTTTTGTAACTTTTCGGTCAGGTTGTCAAACATCTAATAGCCCCTCCTCTCCTGCCAATTCCTCAATAATCTTCTCGGCTTCAACTTGCCACGGCCCTTTGGGTGCACTGTGAATGAGTGTCCAAAGGGATTTCAGTTGCTGCTGGCGCCGCGTCATATGATCTATTAGCGATAACTGTTTCTCCCACTGTTCCAATGTTTTCGCGCTTCGGTCGAGTAAATCGTGAATTGCCGCTCGGCTAACATTTTTGGCTTCCGCAATTTCCATGAGCGACCAGTCTTCAAGATAATAAAGGCGCCAAACATCTCTTTGGTGGTCAGTCAGCATTTTGCCATAGATATCATATAAAATATTGGCACGTTCACGGTTCAAACGTTCCACAGTCCCACCCCGGTCTGCTGTTAAGCAAAAATGCTTTACAGACAAAATCCATCATACTGAACGGATAACGGAATGTCAATGTCAATGACGAAAGTCCATTATCCGTCGAGCCTGGGTAAAGTCATGTTTTCATGGAAGCAAAGTGGTCAAAAGCCATCATGGTCTTTCATAATCAGATGTCGATAACCTAACCGTAAGAAGGCGCTCGCCGCCTCCTGTGTCGAAGCACGATGATAAATGCGCACAAGGGTTATTGAGAAAACATGTTATGATGGCGTTAAAAGACCCCGAAGCCTTTTAAGGCCATCACACTGATCTTTGAAGTTTTGAGCAGACACAAGATGACCCAGTTTTTGGTTTCGGAAGGGATTATACGGATCACACTCGTTATTGACGTTGTGGTTCTAACCACTGCTGCAGTCCATCTAAAACACCTAATGCGCCCGGATAGCGCGAACGCACGATCCATTCAGGTAGGCAATTTCGTACCGACGCATCTCCATTGGCCACCAAGACACCGGGATAGTGGTTAACCAGCATATCGCCGTCATTTTCAGCATCCCCTGCGACAAAGCAATTTTGCGCTTTAATGCCAATCCGGCGCAAAATATATTGTAAGGCCCGGCTTTTTAGCGCCGTACACGGCAAGATATCGAGTCGGCTTTCATTAGGATGCCATAACATCCGCACTGTCAAATGATGCTGTGTTAAATACGATTTCACAACCGGCAGCAAACTCGGATCTTGCAGTTCAAATGCTACGCGCCAATGAGAACTGCGTCCCCGGTAAATAACTCCCGACACTTCACTCAGTGCCGTGCGAAGGCGCCGAGGCGACCAATGGCGCCGTTGTTCAAATGCCCAATATTCATCGACTTCGAAATGGGGTCCCCAATAAATGTCGGCTCCCACATCGGTTGCAATCGCAAGCGGTGTGGGAAACCCGTAGCGTGTAATAATTGAGCAGGCATTGTTCAGCGTACGGCCCGTAAGATAAATAACTCCAAGCTCGGGATGCGCCAAAAGATAATCCCGAACAGCCTGTTCTCCTCCATGGCCGATTAAGGTTCCATCAATATCAGTAGCCAACACCCGCTTGATGGCGGCCACTGGACGCCACCTCCTCATACACTACATGTAGCCGTTGTGCCATGTGGTTAACGGTGTGGTGTCGTTGAATAATTTCTTGCCCGTTAGTTCCCATTTGCCTGGCACGATTAGGAGTTTGCCACAACTCTAACGCGTTTTGCCACAATTGGTCAATACGTGAACGCTCAACAAGAATGCCAGTAAATCCGGGCTCGATCCAGTCTTCCACGCCCGGTACATTGGTTCCCACCACCGCACAACCCGACGCCATCGCCTCGATAACAGCCATGCCCAAGGTCGGTCCTTGATTTGGGGCAATTAACACCGTGGCTGAACCCATATAGGTGGCGATGGCGTGATGGGGCATGGGACCGAGAAACCGCACATGCCCGTTGAGTTTTTCGGACAAAGAGCGCAATGTCGGGTTCGTCGGCTGTCCGTCGACAACCTCACCGGGACCGCCCCCAATGACTAAGAGCGTTAAATCCGGCGGCAACGAAGCGCGCGTCATCACTTCGAGAACTTCTTGAATTCCCCGTCCTTTATTCAAACGGCCGACATATAAAATGGGAGGCTTATTTAAGCCTAATCCTCGTAATAACGGTCCAGCATCACGCACAAAGAAATTCGTAATATCGACAGCGGGTGGGACCACGTAAATAGGCACTTTCGGTGCCATTTGATGGATCATTTCACTTTCTTTCAAATAGGGGACCACGACGCCTTGAGCCTGTTCGATGAGTTGTCGCTCTGTTTGTAACCGGATAGAAGACACCTCATCCCCCGGTCGCAGAATCCATTGCCCCATTTTATACGGCGAATGAATCCACGGTAAACGCAGTTCACGGGCGAGGCGAACAGCCACCATTCCCGAAATCCAGAAATGACTATGAATAATATGATATTCGCGATGTTGTTCACGGATCCAGGTTAACACTTGCTGAATAATTGCGTCCTGATTACGATGCCAATCTGCATCGGACGACAAGCGTCCTTTCCAGCCTGTCAGCCGAATGACTTGTCCCAAATGGCCAAAGGAATACCGTTCGGGTAAGTGGTCCTCTTGACGTAATGTGATAATATCGACGGCATAACCTAGATGTTGCAGATTTCGGCCCATTTGCCGAACAATAACTTGTTGACCTCCCGTTTCACCGCCGTCTAAGGGATTTAAAGGATCGGCGCGTAAGGAGATTTGTAAAACACGTTTCATCATCGTGCAATAACCTCCATGGAACCGGGCAAAACAAAGCCCCGGATATTTCCCGGGGGAAGGAGTCAAATTGATTATTAGACCTTGAGCCCCCTACGCCTGCGAAGTTAGCTGACGGGTTCGGGCTGCGAGCATGCCCGTTGCATAGCAATTCACCCCAAAGGAACGGGTCCTCCGCTTCTTAATCGAATTCGGCGTTATCAAGGTATACTTTGAGTATACGTGGGCAAGAGAAAAGGCGTCAATCGCCTAAAATGGCACGGACATAGCTTTCAGCGTCAAACGGCATCAGATCTTCCACTTTTTCTCCGACACCGATAAAACGAATGGGCACACCCAGTTCCCGTTTTATCGACAGCGCTATTCCTCCTTTGGCTGTCCCATCGAGTTTCGTTAGGACAATTCCCGTCACCTGGACCGCCTCCAAAAACACTTGAGCTTGAGCTAGACCATTTTGACCAGTCGTCGCGTCAATAACTAGCCAGACTTGATGGGGCGCATCGGGCCGTTCTCGCCGAATCACTCGGACCACTTTTTGCAATTCTTGCATAAGATTCGATTTATTGTGCAATCGTCCAGCCGTATCAATAATTGCTAAGTCACGGGAACGAGCAATTGCTGCTTGAACGGTATCGTAAGCCACTGCAGCAGAATCAGCTCCTGCTCCTTGGCTAATCACGTCCACACCGGCTCGCTGACCCCATTCCTGAAGCTGCTCAACCGCAGCAGCCCGAAATGTATCGGCCGCTCCCAAGATAACCTGGTACCCTTGACGTTTCATCATGTACGCAAATTTTCCCGCCGTGGTTGTTTTCCCGGTACCATTGACGCCAACCATTAACCATATGCTCGGTCTTTGCGGATCAAGAAGGGTGGGATCAGATGCTTTTTCAAACAAGTCCACCATAATGTGCCGGAGTAATTCCATGACGTCATCCGCCCGCTGCGGATGAGAAATCCGGACTTCTTCTCGCAATTGAGTCAGCAGGTAATCCACGGTATCATATCCAAGGTCAGCTTCAAATAAGATTTCTTCTAGCTGATCCCATAAGGAATCATCCCATTGGCGTCCTTGAAACAACGTCCGCAGACGTCCACCCAAGCTGTCTCGAGTACGAGTCATCCCTTCTTTCAAACGATTCCAAAAACCAGCCATCGCCATTCACCTATCCTTCCTCTGCTAATGGAGTGTGTTCAATGCGGACGGAAACTAACCGGCTCCGACCTTGACCGTCCCCAGCCACGCCCCACAGGGCGTCCGCTATCGTCATCGTTGATTTATGGTGCGTGACAATCACATATTGGGTACGTCCATGATGCGCGCGAATATATTGCGCGACTTTTTGCGCATTGGCTTCATCTAAAGCCGCCTCGACTTCATCCAGAACAACAAACGGAGAAGGGCGAACGCTTAATAAAGCAAACAGCCAGGCAATCCCTCCTAGTGCCTTTTCTCCTCCAGACAGCAAGGTCATGGTACTCGGCTTTTTACCGGGCGGTCGAATCCATAATTCAATCCCCCTTTCATCACCTTGGATCCATCGAAATCCGCCTTCTCCCCCCAACAATGATAAACACGCTTGCTTAAATGCCTCTTCTACTTGAGAAGCCGTTTCGGCCAGGCGTGCATCCACCTCGTGGTCAATTTGTCGTAAGGTTTCGCGCAATTCATTTTTGGCGAGCTCGACATCGTGTCGTTCGGATTCTAAATACGCCAGACGCTCTTCTAGTTGTGTAAAGAGGGCATACACACCGGGACGGATGGGACCTAGTTGATCTAAAGCACTTTGCCATTCGTCGAGTAAGGTTTTGGCTCGAGGGATTTCCTCATCGGGTAACGGTTCGGCCTTGGGCGGTTCATATCCATCCCACCGGGTTGTGGTTTTGAGCAACTGTTGTTCAATATACGTGATGCGACCGGACATCTTCCGGTCCTCACTATCAATCGATCGTATCCGGCTTCCCAGCTGTTGGAGATCGTGATCCATTTGCGCCAATGTTTTCTGATACTCTTGAATGCGCTGGGATTCTATGTCAATTCGCTCAATCATATTTTCACGTTCCACTCGGTAGGCCGAGAGAGCGCGCAGAACCTCATCCATTTGTGTTGATAATTGTTGCCGCCGTTGATCGATTTCTTGTGCTTGTTGAGTCAACCGCTGTTGTTCTTCGACATACCGAGCCAACAGTTCAAGGCGGTGACTCTGCACTTGCTGGGAACTCAAATAGGCTTGACGATGCGCGTTATATGCCTCTTTGAGCGCAGCAAGTTCTTGATCAATGGTGTGAGTATGATGAATTTTTTGTTCTAAGGCTTGTTTGGCTTCTTGGATGCGGGTTCGGTGGTCTGCCAATGATGTTAGCAGTTCCTGAACCTGGTCTTTGTTCCACTTTCCTCCCTCTAACAGCGCTCGTAAATGATTCAAGCGCTCAGCATATCGTGTCACCACAAGCTGGGCCTCTTCCCCTTGGCGTTGGGTTTCCGCAATCTGCCCTTCCAGTTCTTCCTGGCGTTGCTGCTGACGTGCTACCGACTGGGTTAAGGCATTTATTTGCTCAACCAGTGCCGCTGTCTTTTGAGGAAAATGGTTGCTGCGCCCGCGGTCACTCCCTCCTGAAATGGCTCCCCCTGACAAAATCACTTGACCGTCAAGGGTCACCATTTTATATCGAAATTGATGAAGACGCCCGATCGCATTGGCCACATCTAAGGATTCGATAAGCAGAACGCGGCCCAACACATAGCTTACCGCCGGAAATATCCGCTCATCAAAATCAATATGATCAATCGCCCACCCCACAACACCCTTTTGCTGGTTTAAGGCCCTATCCCGATCGGGAATGCTCGCTGCCCGGATTTGGTCCAGGGGAAGGATGGTCACACGTCCAGCCCGTTGACGCTTGAGCCATTCAATAACCTGACGCGCGTGCCATTCTGTTTCCGTCACCAGATCGTGACGCTGAGCGCCCAGAGCTATCTCGATAGCCTGAGAATAGTCCACAGGAACGGTAATCAACGAGGACAACGTTCCCAGAATTCCCTCAAGATGATGGATTTTACGTGCCTGCAAAACCGCCCGCACACTAAGAGGAAGAGTTTCTGCCTGATCTTCTAAGGATTTCATGGCTTTAACTTGAGCTTGAAGCTCCCACAGTGTTTTCTGGGAGCTATTAATCGACGCCACAATTTTTGCCAGTTCTCCTTGCAAAGTCTGCCGTTTTTCTCTTAACACGTTCTGGGTCTTTTGCGCTTTCTCCCACTCTAATTGAAGTTCGCGTTCTTCCTGTTCAAGGGATTCCAGTCGCGAGAGTAAATCCTCGTTGGTCGACGCTATTTGAAAAGTGCCTTCTAAACGGGCTAAACGTTTCTCCAACTCTTGCTGTTGATTTTCTAAATTCTGCAGGTCCTGTTCCAGTTGATTTCGCTCACGAACCGATTCGTTTAACGCATACTGTAAAGCTTGCACGTTCTTCTCCATATCTTGGAGTTCTTTATCGGCACCAGAGTCTGGCTCAATTTTCGCGTCAAGATCGTGTTGAGGGTATTTTACGTCAAGTTCGTCCAATTGTTGTGCAACCCATTGGGCTTGCTGTTTCAGCCCATTAGCCTCCCGTTCCAGGCCTTCTAACTCGGCTTCAAGCCGAGCAACGCGGGTCTCAACAGTAGCCAATGAATGTTTACGCGTCTCTAAACCGCTTTGAACCACCTCCAGCTCATGAAGCATCACTTGCCGGTTATTGTCAACTTCTTCTTGTTTTATTTGCAGCGCTTGTAATTCTTCTTGCAAGCTCTGGCGTTGTGCTAATAAGGTTTGTAAAGTCTCTTGCCATTCTTGTTTTTCGCGCATGGCTAAGTCATATTGGGTTAATTGATACCGCATTTGCAGTTCACTGTGCCGATGCTGCAACTCCAAATATTCTTTTTCGATACGCGCTTCTTCAGCAATGGCATCTTTTTGCTGGCGGACATCCGCAATCAAATCGCCTAACCTATCCAAATTCCTTTCAACATCGGTTAAATGCTGCAACGTCTCTTTGCGTTTAACCTTGTACCGAGAAATCCCTGCTGCTTCTTCCAATTGTTCTAGCCGTTCTTTGGGCTTCATCAACAATGCCGCTTCAACTCGGCCTTGCCCAATGATCGCATAATTAAACCGGCCAATTCCGCTGTCTAGAAATAAATCCACAATATCTTTCAACCGCACAGCGCGCCCATTTAAGAGATATTCCGAATCGCCCGATAAATAATAACGACGAGTGACTGCCAAGGACTCAGGCCAATTCTCCATTTCGCCATCATGGTTATCAAATAAAAGCGTCACTTCCGCCATTTTCGCTCGCTGGCTTCGGCTGCCTGCATGCAACAGGTCTTCCCAGCGCTCCGCACGTAGTTCCTTCACCCGTTGCTCACCTAGAGCCCAACGAATGGCGTCGATAACATTACTTTTGCCGCCCCCGTTTGGACCCACGATCACGCTGATGCCGGGTTCTAAGGCAATGCGCGTATCTTGAGCAAATGATTTAAAACCATATAGGGTGATACTTTTTAGATACATCGAATCCATCCATTTCGTACAATATTAACCATATCTCATCTCTCGTGCTGACATTGTATCATAACCTCCCAATGAGCCTAAGAGGAGGGCCTGCCACGGCTTTAGGTCTGTCATACACGTCAGGTAATCCGAATTGAACACTTCCTAAAATTACCACTATAGCCATATACACACAATCATCGTAATTTCCTGTATATTGGGAAAGCCTGATGACGGGCATGCCTATCATCACCATTCCCCATCATGGCCTACTATTGCCAGGAGGCGATTATTTCTAATGGAAGTGCTCAATCGAATGGCTTATCTAATACTCGAAGATCCCTTCATCACGGCAGCGGAACTCTCACAAAAATTAGGGTATTCCGAGGAAAAAACAATTTATTATTGGCTAGCCAAGGCGCATTACCAAGGTTTGCAAGCCTTCAAACGGGCTGTTGTGGGGGGCCGTTTTCGATTGCCCGCACAAATAGCCAAGGAAACCGTATCCCAATACGGTCGATTGCCCGTTTTAGATGGTTTTAATGCTGACGGTAAGCCTATTCTCACCAAGGAATCGCTATCCGGTTCTCTCGCCGCCAATGTCCTAGGAAAAATGGCTTGGCGCTATCACGGGCCGTCTCAAGGACCTGTACAAAGCGGTGATCTATTGCTATTGAGTCCTCTGCGCGATGAAGATCCGGCTAAATGGGTTCTGGCCGGGTCGACCAAATTGCCGACCGTGTTAATGAAAGTCACCACAGGAACCGACACCTGCTATATTCGCCCGGATACCTGTGAAATCGCCAATTTCGACGTGGCAATGTACCGCATTGTTCAAATCGTCCGCAATCTCTTTTGATTCGCTAGAACCGATGAGACTGGAATTGCGATCCACCACCACCAGCCTCCTCCAAGGTCAAAAGCGTATGTTTGTGTTACAATGGTCACCAATTAGGCGCAGCCAATCCCGGAGTGACATGGAGCCTAAAATTCCTTCAACGCCTCACGAATGATATAGTAGCGTTGATACAGGATAATAAGGCGAGGGATGACATGGTGTATTGTCGTCATTGTGGCGATCAGATTCCGGTCGACAGCATTTTTTGCCCCAGTTGTGGCCAGAACTTGCTGCCTGAACCATCCAATTCCCGTCCCGAGCCGGCTCCAGGGGACACTTCTCCTCCGAAGAGCCGGAAGGGAGCGGATTGGATGACAAAAATGAAGGCGTTAGCCGGTCAACGTTACCTAGGGATTAAATCAAACGTTATACGGTTGGGGCAGATACGTCATCATGCGTTAGGATGGACCGTATCGCAGGTTTTATTTGTTGGAAGTGCTGCTTTTTCGTTGGTTGGGTTCGTTTGGAACCTGTTTGGGCATCGATCCGGCTTATCATGGATCGGCTTTGGGATTGTTCTCGGTCTTGGAGCGTTATATACCAAGGAGCCACCGAATAATGGCACTCCCCCCACTTTTGAGGGGTAACTTGCAAACAAGGAGATGACAAGATAGCGTGCGTTGCCCGAAATGTGGACAGGATAATACGGCCGGTTCGGCATTTTGTCGATTCTGCGGACGCAAATTGCCTGATCCCGCTAAAAAACGCCGTGCGTTCGCGATCCCTCCGTTCAGTTCAGCATCGTCGAAAGCCAAGGGTTCAGCCCAAGACACTAAAGCAAAGAAATCCGGCAAAGTCCAAGGACGACGAGTACGCTGGGGACGCGTCGTCCTGTTAACGGTTACCGGATTAATGGTCAGCGGATTTGGTTACGGTGGCTATATTGCCTATCAAGCGTGGAAATCATTACCTTCCGTGCAGTCCATGGTCTCTTTACAAGCCATGGGCCAAGACTCTGTTATCTATGATCGATTTGGTCAACCCGTAGCCCGACTACACGGAACAGTCAACCGGGTGAATGTCCCGCTTTCTGCTATTTCTCCTAACATGCAACATGCCATTATTGCCATCGAGGATCACAACTTCTATTCGAATCCCGGATTTGACATCACATCCATTATCCGGGCGGCGATTGTGGACATTGTGCACCATAGTGCGGTACAAGGAGCCAGTACGATCACGGAGCAATTAGCCAAAGATTTATATTTAAGTGACAAGAAAACCTTGGTGCGTAAGGCACAGGAGTTTATGATTGGGCTCGAACTTGCCCACACGTATTCCAAACAGCAAATTTTGGATATGTATCTCAACGAGGTTTACCTAGGCGATGGGGCTAGCGGAATATATGCCGCATCCAAAGCCTATTTCGATGAAACACCTGCCCAATTGACTGTGGCTCAAGCGGCAATGTTAGCGGGATTGCCTCAGGCCCCATCACTTTATGATCCCTTGGTGAATTTCAAATTGGCCAAACAACGTCAGTTACAGGTCCTTAATGCTATGGTGAAATATGGATATCTCACCCCCGCTCAAGCCAAAGCAGCCTATGCAGCCCCGGTGAATCTGCATCCTGTCTCTGTCGATTCGGCTAATAGCCAAATCTATCCCTATCCATGGTATGTGGATCATGTCATTCGCGTTTTACAGGAGAAAGGATTTACGGGTACACAGATTTTTGACGGTGGCCTTAAAATCTACACAGCATTAGATCCCACTGTGTACAACATCGCACAAAATGCGGTCGACCAATGGATGAATTATAATTTTGGCGTCTCGCACTCGGCTGATCCCACCTACCAAGCTGCCGCTGTCGTCGAAGACCCTCATAATGGCTACATTCTGGCTGTCATTGGCGGCCGCACATTTTCGCAACCATTCCAAGAAGATTTGGCTACAAATCCCAGTGTCCAGCGGTCTACGGGTTCCTCTATTAAACCGTTGTTAGAGTATACTCCGGCGATTGTGAAGGGATATACTCAAATGTCGGTAATCCAAGACGTGCCGATTTTCAAGGTCAATGGCCAATGGTGGCCTCACAATGATAATCACCTGTACCGAGGTTATCTGGACTTACGTGATGCACTCGCCATTTCTGATAATGACGTTGCTGTCCATTTACTTCATGATATCGGTCTCACTTATGGCTATGATTTTGCCAAGTACAAATTTGGATTACCCTTGACCCAAGCGGATCTCCATGCGGGGCTGGGTATCGCCATAGGCGGACTCAAGGAAGGGTTTAATGTTTACGAAATGACCCAAGCCTATGCGACATTTCCCAACAACGGCGTGCGCATGAAACCTATTTGGGTCACAAAAGTCGTCAACGCCGATGGAGCCGTTGTCTATCAAGATACGCCCCATGGCACGGTAGAGTTTAGTCCCCAAGTGGCTTATATCATGGATAAAATGATGGAACGGGTTTTAGATCCCAATCCTATCCCCTCCATCGGTCCCGGTTCCCTTGCTACAGGATATGATTTAGGCATTGGACGACCGGCAGCAGGAAAAACCGGTACCAATAACGGAGAAGCGGATGCCTGGTTCATGGGTTACACGCCACAACTCGTCGTAGGCGTCTGGGAAGGGAATCGCAAAGGAGAATACCCTCAACCATCAACTCCCAATGGTCCCGCTTATGGCGACGTGGCAGCAGGTCCCATTTGGAAAACGATTATGGAGCAAGTCAATCAGGCTGAGCACATACCTGTTGAACATTTTCCCCGTCCCAGTGGGATGGTGTATGTGCCCGATGTAAGTATCACGTCAGGAAAAATAGCCAGTCAATATGCTCCCAGTTCGGATGTTCAAGGCGCCTGGTTTATTCAAGGCACGCAACCCACGTCGATTGGCAATACCCACTACCCAGTTAAGGTCGTGGCAAACCACCCCAATGAGTTATGGCAGCAGGGTTGTGGTCCCTACGTGACCTCAGTATTTCTCCGCCGAGAATCTGATTGGCATCCCGGTGTACCAATTCCTTGGGATGCAAAGTATTGGGCTCCCACAAAAATGTGCACGCCCAATCAACAACCGTCTCCCTCTCCATCGTCTAGCCCGAGTTCGTCAACATCGCCATCGGGCCAGTCCACATCCTCCTCGCCTTCGGCAACCATTCCTTCGCCACCGCCAAAAACGACTCCGTCGAGTACCCCTTCTGCCCTTGCAGGTGACGTGAATAAACCGAGTCGTCCTTCTTCTAATCAACCAGGTCCCGGACATTAACCGAAACAAGACGACGGCGGAGCCTTGCGCTACGCCGTCTTGTTTTCTCACATTATCGTAAAGACCATTAATCGGGTGAAGAAGCCGAAGGATGCGGAGAAGGTGAAGCCTTTTCGGCTTCCTCCATTAAATGTTTTAACGCCAAACGAGCACTTTGCTGTTCCGCTTCCTTTTTGCTGTGGCCGATAGCCCGACCTATGGGAATACCTCCCACGGACACCTCGACTTCAAAACTCTTGGCATGGTCAGGACCATAAGATCCCACGACTTCGTAGGTAGCTTCCTCGCCACGACGACGAAGCCATTCATTGAGAGCCGTTTTATGATCTCGTCCTGTTTCCCGTTGCTCCACGCTAGTCAGGGCAAAGCTCAGAACCTCCTGAATGAACTGTCGAGCTTGTTCCAAGCCGCTATCCAGATAGATCGCACCGATAATGGCCTCCATAGCATCCGCAAGCAGGGAATGCTTAGCGCGACCCCCACTGCGTTCTTCTCCACGCCCTAGCCGCAACAATTCACCAACATGCAGATTTGTTGCGGCTTCAGCTAAAGTCGCCTCACACACGATGGCCGCTCGCCCTTGGCTCAGCTGTCCTTCTGTCCAGTGGCTATTGTGATGATATAGCCACTCGGTGACGACCAGTTGCAAAACCGAGTCTCCAAGAAACTCTAGTCGCTCATTATGCGTCTCTTTACGAAATCCTTCATTAGCATAAGACGAATGCGTCAGGGCTTGTTTTAGAAGATTCTGATCTTTTACCCACTGACTTAAATAATTGCTGTTCATGGAATATACTCCCGAGCAATAAGTGACGCATTTTGACCGCCAAAACCAAAGGCATTGGACATCACGACATGAATATCGCGCGATTGAGGCCGGTTTGGCACATAGTTCAAATCGCAATCGGGGCTGGCATGTTCTAAATTGACCGTTGGCGGCACAGTTTGGTATTGCAAAGCTAGGATTGACGCAATCATCTCAACTGCCCCGGCAGCTCCCAATAGGTGACCTGTTGATGATTTGGTGGACGACACCGCTAATTGATAGGCGTGGTCACCAAAGACATCTTTGATGGCTAAGGTTTCAGCCAGATCGCCCTTCATTGTAGAGGTCCCATGCGCATTAATATAATCCACTTCTTCCGGTTTTATCCCGGCATCATGAATTGCGCGGCGCATCGCTTGCGCCGCACCACGGCCTTCCGGATGCGGTTCGACCACATGATAGGCATCCGCTGACCGTCCATAGCCGATGAGCTCGGCATATATGCGGGCTCCACGATTTTTAGCATGCGTCAGGGATTCCAGTACTAAAAATCCGGCCCCCTCACCCATGACAAATCCGTCCCGTTCCTGATCAAAGGGGCGCGAGGCATGTTCCGGGTCGTCGTTACGAGTCGACATCGCTTTCATGGCACAGAATCCCGCAAAGGAAATCGGCAGTAGTACCGCCTCCGTTCCTCCCGCCAGCATGACATCTGCTTCACCAAATTGAATGGCTCGCATGGCATCGCCTAAAGCGCTGCCTGATGACGCGCAGGCCGTAACCAATGTGACATTAGGTCCCTGCAGATTAAATCGCATAGCGACCTGACCACCCGCAATATTGCCGATCATTTTCGGAATGAAAAATGGATTCACACGCCCTGGCCCTCGTGATAACAGGGTTTCGTGTTGGTCGGTTAATGTTTCCATTCCTCCGATACCTGTCCCGACCGAAACTCCTGCCCGATCGGGATCCAGATCCGATAATCCCGCATCGTCATACGCGTCTTGTGCAGCTCCTATGGCTAGCTGCACAAATCGATCCATATGCCGTATTTCTTTTTTTTCGAGATACTTAAGAGGATCAAAATCGTGCACCTCAGCCGCAATTCGGGTCGAGAAAGGTGAGGCATCAAATCGGGTTACGGGTCCGACAGCACTTCGTCCACTGGTCAGACCTGCCCAAAAGTTCTCGAGGCCTGATCCAACTGGGGAAATCACTCCCATTCCCGTAACCACTACGCGTTCGCGCTGCATTCGTTACTCCCTCCCCCAGTCACCGGGAATCCGCTCCCCTAGACTAGGGCCGTAAATTAGGCGTTTTCCCGAATATATTCCACTGCATCGTTGACAGTGCTGATTTTTTCTGCTTCATCATCAGGAATCTCAAGACCAAATTCTTCTTCCAGAGCCATAATCAATTCCACAATGTCTAACGAGTCTGCCCCTAAATCATCAATAAATGAGGCTTCTGGAGTGACCTCTTCCTCATCCACACCCAGTTGATCCACAATAATTTCTTTCACTTTGTCGAAAACCTGTTCTTTGTTTGCCACTTTCTAGACACCTCCAAAATTAGTCCATTACAAGGCCGCCGTCTACAACTAGCGTCTGACCCGTAATGTAATCAGCCTGAACAAGAAACCATACGGCATCGGCAACGTCTTCCGGTCGCCCCGCACGTCCCAGTGGCACTTGCCGTACCAATTGATCATACGCATCCTGGTTCATGTGTTGAGACATTTCTGTATCAATAATCCCGGGAGCGACAACATTGGCCGTAATCTGCCGAGATGCCACTTCACGTGCTACAGAACGCATAAATCCTATAACTCCGGCTTTTGCCGCTGCGTAATTGGCTTGGCCCGCATTGCCCAAAATTCCTGCGATTGAGGAAATCGTTACAATGCGTCCAAATTTGTGCTTGAGCATAGGACGCAACGCTGCGCGGGTACACGCGAAGACTCCGGTAAGGTTGGTTGCGATAACCTGTTCCCAATCATCAGTACGCATGCGCAGCAATAACGTGTCCCGAGTAATCCCTGCATTATTCACCAATATATCCAAGCGACCCCAATCTTCAATCACCGAATTGACAAGAGACTGTGCTTCGTCAACATTCGAAATATCAGCGGGGTAGAGCGCACATTGCCCGCCATGCGACCGGATGATCTCTTGGGTCTCTTGTGCAGCGGCATCATTACCCCGGTAATTGACCGCTACCGTAATACCTTGTTGGGCTAATTTTAGAGCGATGGCGCGACCTATGCCCCTGGAGGCACCCGTCACCAACGCCGTTCTTTGTTCCCAAGGCACCCGCAAATCCTCTCCCTATCGGTCATATGGCTTCCAGGCGATAATTCTTAGCTATTATAGCCTGGGGCCTGGACGAGTTCAAGAGCTTTGTCTAAGCTCGCCTCATCTTCTACATTAAAGACTTTTTGTTTGCGATCAATCTTTTTCAACAAACTTGTTAAACTGCGACCGGGTCCGAACTCAATGAATCCTAAAACATCAAGAGCCATCGCCCGTTCAACACACTGCTGAAACAAAACAGGATGAGAGACTTGATTGATCAAACGCGGTATGATGTCCTGTGCATCATAACATAATGTTGCGTCCACATTGGCCAATACGGGAAACTGGGCCCTTTGAATATCGATATCGGCCAAGGCTTTAGATACCACCGCGCCAGCGGGTGTGAGCAAGCGGGAATGAAAGGGCGCTGACACCGACAGACGTACCACCCGTGCTCCCCGCGCGCGAGCCGCGGTTTCAACGTGATCTAGACCTGTGATTAGGCCCGAAACGACTATTTGACCCGGTGCGTTATAATTAGCGGGTTGCACCCACCCCACCTGCGAGGCTTCATGGCACAGAGCTTCTACCTCTTCACTTTTTAGGCCCAATATTGCCGACATCCCGCCCAAACCTTTAGGCACAGCTTCTTGCATAGCTCGGCCTCGGATTCGCGTCAGCCGCACGGCATCGCGGAGGGTAAATGTTCCCGCGGCAACATAAGCTGAATACTCCCCTAACGATAACCCAAAGCCTACACTTATCGGCAATTGGGGTTGTCGAGCCCGAAATACTGTCCATGCTGCCACACTCACCACTAAAATCGCCGGCTGTTGCACTTCCGTATCCCGCAGTCGTTCTTCTGGCCCTTCAAAAATCAGTTGAGATAATTTGTATCCTAATGCGTCATCTGCCTCATAAAAGACGTCCCGAGCTTCTTGGTATTGTTGAAAGAGGTTGAGGCCCATACCGACATATTGGGCTCCTTGACCCGGGAACATAACGGCCCATCCTGACACATAGTTTCCTCCTCTTTAGCATTGATGATCGAGATTACCGTCCCCAGCGAATGACATTAGAGCCCCATGTCAATCCCGCGCCAAAGGCACAGAGAACGACGACATCGCCATCATGAACCCGTCCCTCAAGGCGCGCTTCTTGCAATGCCAAGGGAATGGTGGCAACAGACGTATTGCCATAGCGATCGATATTGACCACAACCCGTTCGGGATCGAGTTCAAAACGCCGTACGGCTGCATCGATAATGCGCAAATTGGCTTGATGAGGCACCAATAAATCCATGTCTTCGACACCTAAGCCAGCACGCTTGAGCCCTTCTTCAACCGCTTCAGGCATCGCTTTAACGGCGAACCGGAAGGTTTCATTCCCATTCATTTTTAAATAATGCTGGCGTGCTTCCACCGTCTCGTGGCTAGCTGGCATCAAGGATCCACCGGCTGGCTGAATGAGCAAATCTCCTCCCCGTCCATCCGCTTGCAGATAGGATCCTAAGATGCCATATTCCGTATCATCTTTGGCTTGTAAAACAAACGCTCCGGCCGCATCACCGAATAATACCGCTGTGGTACGGTCTTGGTAATCTGTAATGCTCGTAAGTTTATCGGCTCCAATCACCAAAATATTGCGGTAAGCACCGCTTTGAATGAGCGCGGAAGCTAATTCCATGCCGTATATTAATCCCGTACATCCGGCTTGAATATCGATACCCGGTATTGGCTTATCCGTCAGTTGATGTTGAACACGGGCTGCCGTCGAAGGGAAAATGGTATCGGGTGTGTTCGTCGCGCACACAATAAAATCCAAGTCTTCCGCTGTAATCTTCGCGTCAGCTAAAGCCCGGCGCGTCGCTTCACTTGCCATCGTTGATGTGGTTTCATCATCCCGTGCAATATGACGTTCCCGTATTCCGGTTCGGGTCACGATCCATTCATCAGAGGTATCCACCATTTGTTCTAAGTCGTGGTTCGTAAGAACCTTTTCGGGGACATAAGTCCCTAATCCTGCCACAACGGCGCGTCTAGTCATTGATGTGCTTCTTCCTCCCTTACCCGTTCTCGGAGCCGAGTTTGGGTATTCTTTTGGCAATAATTGTAAGCCACTTGGATGGCGCTGTAAAAAGCTTTTTCCTGGCTGGCTCCGTGCACTTTATAGACAATCTGGTCAAGTCCTAACAGTGGTGCCCCACCGTACTCCTGATAATCCATGCGGCGTTTTAAATCCATCAACCCATCTTTCAACAGATAAGCCGCCATTTTGGTTTTAAAATTCTTCATCAGCAACTTTTTAAACTCCCCCATCAAATCACGGGCTAAACCTTCAGTGAGTTTGAGAGCAATGTTACCGCTGAATCCATCAGAAACCACAATGTCGGCGCGACCTTGCATAAGCTCGCGGGACTCAATGTTACCCACAAAATTCAGACCGGATTTTTGCAGCCGTTCATATGTTTCCCGAATCAATGGAGTCCCTTTTCGCGGTTCTTCCCCAACATTTAATAAGCCAACTCGGGGATTCTCAATTCCATAAACTTCTTGGCAATAATAAGCCCCCATGATTCCATATTGAACCAGCTGAGACGGTTTGGGATCTAAATTGGCACCCACATCCAATAACAGCAATCCCCATCCATTCATGACCGGCAAGAGAGCGGACAGGGCCGGCCGTTCAATACCCGTCATGCGCCCTAGAATAAACAGTCCCGCCGTCATCAAGGCACCTGTGTTGCCAGCCGATATGACAGCAGCCGCCTTTCCCGTTTTAACCAATTTCATGGCTTGGACCATCGACGAATCGGGCTTTCGCCGCACCGCTTGGACCGGTGCCTCACCCATGCCAATAACATCGGGAGCATGATGAATATGTAAGCGGGTATGGCGCGGACTGTCTTGAATCAAGGGCATAATTCGGTCATGATCGCCCACTAAAATGATTTCTAGATCTGCAATCTTCTCGATGGCTTGTAAGGCTCCATTAACTGGAGCAGATGGTGCGTTATCTCCGCCCATTGCGTCGACCGCGATTTTCACGACAGGGCTCCCTCCTTGCGATCTCTTTCTGCGTGTCTGTGACCGTCAAAAGGGTCGGTCAACACAACAAACTTTCCGCGAAACACTGTGATCTCGCCGACACGACTAATCACTAGAACAACCCACCGATTACCGCGGCGGCGAATCACTTCCGCACCGGCCACAATCTGTTGCCCTGCCTCAACAACATGCTTAAATTTCGCATTCGCAAGGCCTGTCACAGCACTATCGCCGTCAACCACCGCTAAGGCCAAAGAATCTGCTTGCGCAAAAATAAAGTGGGACTGCACAACACCGGATCCGGCAAAAGCCATTGATTCATCGGTTGTGAGCAAAGATCGTCCACTTTGTCCAATGACTAAATCGACCAAATCGCCAATCATGTCTTGACGTTTCAGCGTACGCGTATGCACGACACTCAAACGCGCCAGACCTTCCGAGCGAAGGCGCAGTTCAGGAATCCCCAAATGAAGCCGATCCAGCCGAATTGTCGGGACGCTTACTCCAAAACGTTGCGCCAGATCTTCATCGGTCTGCAAAGGATCTTCCCGAAGAGCTTCAGCTAATTTCCGTTGTCGCTCGACACGGTTTAGGCGAGCCATACGGCACCTCCACTTATGAACAAATAATATGACTATGTCATAAATATGACAATAAAAAGATTCCATGACTAAAAAAGCCATGGAATCAATAATTAGGCATCATGCTGAACAACAATGCGTCCGTTGTAATACCCACAATGTGGGCAAACATGATGAGGCAACCGGTCTTGATGGCAACGGGGACACTCAACCCACTGTGGAGCAGTGAGTTTCCACATGGAGCGTCTTTTGTGCGTACGCGACCGTGATAATTTCTTCTTTGGAACGGCCATCTGCTTCCTCCTCTATGCAAATCTTAAGCACTAGTGCTGCGATGGGGACGGGTCTTCCGGAAACTTAATCCGACTTAAAGCGGCCCACCGGTTGTCTGTCGGGGTTTCGCACTCACAAGAATCCGTATTGAGATTGGTCCCGCAGATTGGGCACAGTCCTTGACAGTCATCATGGCACACTGGCGCGTAAGGAATGGACACCCCAAAGGCGTCAGCAACGATATCATCTAGATAAATCTTATCGCCCTGAAAACGAAAAAAATCTTCATTGGGGTCACTGTTCCCGGCTTCTTCACGAAATTCTTCCGCTGCAGAAAACGGCACAGCCAAATCAAACGTTTCCAAACACCGTGAACACACGGCAGAAACGTGTCCAATTCCTTCCAATTCCACAATTAGGGCTCGCCCAATATTCCGCACTGTTACATCCATTTCCGCTACTCCACGCATCGGATAGGCGGACCGTTCTTGAACAACTTCCGGCCAGTCTTCGGACAAGTGCTGCGTTTCTTGGCGGCCTACCCATTTCTTGACGTCAGAAACTCGGATATGCATGCAACCCACCTCGCAAAACTCCAATGAATTATAGCCATTCCGTGCTTTATCTGTCAACTTACCTCGTTCACGACTTATGGTGCGCTGGTCGACTCACAAGCGTTTTTTGATCACGGCTTCCACGAACACCCAGACTGCAATGGCCGCAGCCGCAAAAAAGGTCAAGTCAACAATTGGGATATGCGCGATCTGTTGGAGATGATCCTGATGGACAACAAGAGCTGTCCCCAGAATCAGCGCGGCGAGCAACATACTCAATGCAATGCGATTCATTAATTTCTCCCAATGAGAGAGAATCTTTTCCAAGTTATTATCTTCTAAGATAATACGAAATTCTCCTTGACTTAAGGTAGTCATCACTTGCCGTAACCCTTGAGGTAATCCCGATCCCAATTCAACCCAGTCTTTCATGGCATCTAGGAGATGGTTTCCCCAGTCTGAGGGATTGAAGCGGGTCCATATCAGTTGCGGGGATAACTTTCGGCCAATTTCAACAAGCGATAACTGATCATCCAGTTGCCGCACGACACCGTCGGCTATTACCGCGGTACGCGCAAGCAAGGTATATTCGCTGGGAATTTTAATATGATATTTCTTGGCCACATGCAATAAATCGGCAATGGCCTGGCCAATGCGAAAATTTCGCAAATCCGTATCATAATATCGGCGACGCAAGACTTCCACATCGTAATAAAGGCTCTGCGTATTGATATTAGGCGGTGCCACTCCCATGGTTAATAAGGCATCCACGACCTTATCAGATTGTCCTTGGGTGAGTCCAATGACTAAATCCAAGGACCTTTTCCGCATAGTCGGAGAAAACATGCCAACAAGACCCCAATCAAGAAAAATTAGGTCCCCCTTTGGGGTCACATGCACATTGCCCGGATGAGGGTCCGCATGGAATAACCCTGCCACAAACACCTGACCATAAATAGCACGAATGTAACGTTCCGCAATATCTTTAAGATCCAAACCCATTTGCCGCAGGATGACGGTATCGGATATCTTTACGCCTTGTAATTCTTCCAAGACAAGTACATCAGGATGCGTCAAAGACAAGATGGGTTCCGGAACAAGATAATCTTTCGCATGATAGGTCTTGTGAGCCAAAGCCGTATAATGGGCTTCCATACTAAAGTCGAGTTCATTGCGTAATGCGGCAATCAATTCGCGCATGACATGACCCAAATCATATTGCTTCGCCCATTCGGTACGCTTTTCCGCTAAATCCGCTAAACTTTGTAAAATCGCAAAATCAGACTCACTGCGTTGAACAATTCCCGGTCTCCGTACTTTCACCACCACGTGACGTCCATCTTTTAATATTCCTTGATGCACCTGGCCAATAGACGCGGCGGCTAAAGGCACGGGATCCAAATACTCTAAAACATCAACAATGGGTACTCCCCATGCATTCTCGATAATCTGCCGAACTTCCTCAAATCCAAAGGGCGGGACATCGTCTTGCAAATGGGATAAGGCATCAATCAGAGAATCCGGCAATAGATCAGGACGGGTTGATGCTAATTGCCCGAGTTTGATATATGTGGGTCCTAAATCCGCTAAAACTAGTGGGATGCGTTCAGGCCAATTCGCCCCCGTTTTGGGTTGAAACTTGCCTAATAGTCTCGTTGACCACGACAAATACCGTGAGAGGCCGAGCCGATCCAGGACCATAACGAAGCCATGGCGGGCTAAGACTTCGGCAATCTCGCGTGTTCGGTGCCAATGGCGAGGTTTAATAGCCATGGGAATCTCCTTGTTCAAAAGTATCCCAGTGCATAATGCGTCCTTGATTCATCATAATGTGGCCCTTGGCGATTACCGTATCGATTTGGGTGTCTTTAATCAGCACCGCGTGAGCTATACTGCCAACTTTGAGTTGCCCAATATCGTTCTGTCCTAAAATTCGAGCCGGAGTCGATGTAATGGGTCTGATGCAGCGCTCCCAAGACCACCCGGTTTTCTTTTGCAATTTCACGACTTCATCAAATAAGGTGTGAGCGGATCCGATATCCATGCGTATAAGATGTCCTTGCTCGTCGAATACTGGAATAGAACCTTGCGCATCCGAACTAAATGAAATGTGTTCCCAGGGAACTCCTTGTTGTTGCAATATCACTGCGCTATCTGCCGCACTTAAGCCCTCGGGTTCACTGGCGGTCGGCACGATTCCAGTGGTCAAATCGCAGTAACCCCCCTGGTTTCCCCAGGTTACGGCATCGGCTAAAATGCGCGGATGCCGATTTAAATGCGTGGGCACAAATGTTGAAATCGGCAAATCGCCGATTTCCACTACACGAAATAAACTACGCAGTCCGCTCTTCCCCTCACCGACATGCAAATGCAATATTCCCGGTTTGCCAGCCAGTAACCCACCCACTCGGGCTTCGGACGCTAAATGAAGCAATTCTTGGTCACTCGGATGGCTTCCCCGGTGATCATTGATAGCAATTTCTCCAATACCAATAACCCGATCAATCAAAATAATGTCATCCCGCGCGGATCCGGTAATCGTTCGTGTAGGAATTTCATAAGCTCCTGTGTAAATCCAGGTGGATAATCCTTGGTCCCCTAGTGCTCGCGCTTTAGCCAGCAGGCCGGACACGGACCGGGTCGTGCCGTCTGTGCCTAATACTCCAACCACACTTGTGACACCGGCCCTAATCAGTTGGGATAAACGGATTTCCGGCGTGCGAAACAGCGGGCCTCCTTCCCCCCCTCCCCCGGCCATATGCACATGCATATCCACAAAACCTGGAATTAACATGCCCTCTGGCGCATCAATAATTGTCGGTGTGACCCATTCAGGCAACGTTAACTTAGGGCCTATGGCCGCTACGCGATCATGCAGCATAAGGACCTCGCCAGGACCCAGATCCTCCGGAGCATAAATCGCACCTGCCCGAATTAGCACAGCCGAAAGCTTCATTCCTTGTTACCGCTCCCTTTTTCGCCATGACCCAAGACTAATTCAATCTTCTTAGCAATTTCTTGGCTTTGTTGAATAACACTGCGTAATTTATGCAAATTCGCCTCTAATTCTTGGCTCAACTCATACTGGGCTTGCGTCAAAACCTGTGCAACGGTTTGTTGGGTGTTGGCCGATGTTTTAGGCTGAACACTTGCCTTTTTCGATTTTGCCGTCTGCCCCACATGGGAAGCACTCGATGCTTTCGATGTTTGAGAGGAAGCACTCCCCGAGGTTCCGGTGGTATTCGACCGGGTGGACGATGAACCTCCAGCACTAGAACTTCCAGACTGTGATGAAGAAGATTGTGCGGATTGCTGTGAGGTCCCTTGACTAGATGGCTGGGATTGACTGTTGGCAGATTGCTGAGAATTAGAATTGCCTCCATTTCCTTGTTGCATCCGCATCAATTCTTCTTGAATAATTTGCCGTACTTTGCCAAGAGGTGAACTTCCTCCGCTTTGACTGCCGGAGCTTGACTGTTGGTTAGACCCTCCTTGACTAGAAGAATTGGCTTGATTGGATGAACTGCCTTGATTCGATGACCCGCCTTGATTCGACGAACTTCCCTGATTCGATGCCCCACTTTGATTCGACGATGACGAATTTTGGGTATTTCCCTGGCCAGAACCCTGTGAATTGTTCTGCGACTGAATCTTTTGGAGTTCTTGACGAACGAGTTCACGCAAAGATTGCTCATTGTTACGGCTTTGCGTAGTTCCTTGTATGCCCATAACTACCCTCCTGATATCAAGATCTAGAGTAGTATGAGACAGCTTTTTCAACTTTATGCTGTGTTAGGTCGCCGATTGTTCAATATCGTGCAGAGCTTGGGTCAAATTCGTCACCGGATAAATTTTCATTTGGTAGCCCTTGCGCTTGGCCATCGCTTCCGCTTTGGCATAGTTAGCAGCAGGGCAGAGAAAAACGGTCGCCCCTGAACGATGAACGGTAATAACTTTTTGGGCAACTCCGCCAATAGGTTGGACCTGGCCCGACGGGGTAATTTCTCCAGTCCCAGCTATGATCCGACCCTTGGCCAAGTTTTTTCCTGTGATTTGGGAATAAATTTCTAGGGCAAACATCATCCCTGCGCTTGGGCCTCCAATCCCCTCACTATTAATCGTTACGGGCCTTGGAATCACAGGAACCTGCAATGCCGAAATCAGCACGCCGATGGCTGGGGCCGAGTCTTGAGGGATATGGGTAGTGCGAATGGGAACCATCAATGTTTGATGGTGCCGCTCAATAGTAAATGGCACAATCTCTCCGTAGGTAAAATGCTTTTGCATAATGCCATGCACTTGATTGGGATTCGTTATCGGATAGGGACCGATTTTGGTAATCAGATCGCCAGGTTGCAATTTTCCCTGCGCGTTACCGTTCTTTAAGACGCCTACCACTAGAGCTCCCGGTACCGTTTTTACATAAGCATGAAGTCCAGCCAACCGCTCTCCCGCAACTTCCGCAGCCAATTTGCTGTTGTTCATAAGACTGACATTGTATTGGACATATTGCTTCATGTTTAGTCCGCCCATCGCATAGCTCGACTTCAGCAATTCCACGTTGGGATCTAAACGCGATCCTATGTACGTTAATTCATTAACGGGGGCAATGCCTACAGCCACCATCAGTAAGTTACCGTGGTTGCGCTGTTTTCCACCTTGCACTTTCACCATTTGCGCCAAGTTACCGGTCACGCCCGGATAAATGACAACATAAGAGGTCGGAATGAACCATAAAACAATAGCGACCACTATGAGCAGTACAACACTCCAAACTATCCATTTAAGCGGTTTACGCTTGATCATTGAACGCCTCCTTGATCGTCATTAAGTAGCTGTTGAATATAAGGAATAGCCTGCTCACAGGCTTTTTCGCCGGCGCGAATGATCTCCTCCACATGACTCACATGCGATTCACGACTGAATCCAACGTGCGGCTCAATGACCACATCCGCATCAATGGGCTGACACTGTCGCAATTCCCGCGCCATGATATCAAACGTCTGAAATAGTACATCAAACATCGATTGTACGCGAGGAGCCAAGTCAACTCCGACATCAACTGCTACCACAATACTATTTGGCACAGATTTAATGACATTAACCGGTACACGATTAATAATACCCCCATCCACTAAAATGCGCCCATCCATGACTACCGGACTAAATATGCCCGGAATGGACGCAGTGGCTCGTATCGCCTGGGCCAAAGGCCCAGACTTCAAAATAACCTCTGACCCCTTTTCAATGTCGACCGCAACGACCTGAAGAGGAGGCTGACAATCTTCGAAGGTCTTGCCTTGTGTAAATAAATTAATGAGTCCTTCAAGTTTTTTTCCCGCAAGAAGTCCCATGCGTGACACAGAAAAATCAATCCAATGACTCCGTCTTATGCCTTTTGCAATATCTTCAATCATGTCGGCCGAATAACCCGTCGCATATAACGACCCAATAACGCCACCCATCGAGGAACCAGCAATAGCCAAAATCGGTATCTGATAGCGTTCTAAAACTTTCAAAACGCCTATATGCGCCAAACCTCTGGCTCCTCCTGACGACAATGCTAATGCAATCCCATTCTTTCTCATCCTGATGAGATGAACTCACCTCCTAAAACAATATCCTCGTGAGCATATTGGGTGGACTTTTCTTTTCATGTGCGACATATACTCGTAGTAACCATTTCTCCCACCTGGTGAACAAATGCCAACACATGCTGAGAAATATTCATGGAATGCCATAGCAGATTTGTTATCGGTATTTGGGTTCTGCCTTATCTTCTTAATATTACAACCACGCCCATTTTCTCACTTGTATGGCCTTTGGCATCACACCCTCATATATTGGTGGGACATTCTGGTTCCCGCGCTGTTCCCGGCATTATCTATAGCCTTATTCCTCTCTTCCCGCACATATGAGCATTTACCACGTTTCAGCACAGTGCTTCTCGCAATTTCTAGTTTACCCGTGGTGCCCTTGGTCATCGTCAGTTCTAAACCGTCAGCTTCACCTAAGCAAATCGCTTTAGCGGCTATATGGGGAAATTTGTACAACCCTTTCATCTTTCCCCACACGATCCCGATTGTCTCATTGGATATCTGTTCACTGATTATTGCTTTTCTATTGGAAATGATGAGATTTCCTGAGCCCGTTCCCAGTCAATCTAGGCCGCCTTCATCGGCAACTTCATCCGGCGACGGGCATCATCCTACCGAACAATCGATGAATCTCACCACCACCATTGGAGGATTTCTGGCGCTCATTCATAGTCTCAGAACATCTCTAACGCCTCTCATTGTGCTCTTAGATCCCATTTTATCTTCAGCGTTCGCCTCCTATGGTCTTCTCGTCATCCCCATCTTATTAATGAACGGCTTGGCGTTTTTGCTATGGGGTATCATCCTAACAAAAAGAAGATGGACCACTCTTGTAACCATCCGTATCGTCCAAGTCGCCTTGGGGTCATTCCTTTGGCTCTTTCTCTGGCTATTCTTGCCGCAATTCCGCACGATTGGCTTCTAAATTCTCGGTGACTTGGTGTAACTCTGTAATTAGCCGGGCAAGAATTTCATCAGCATAAGCCCGTGCACTAAGATGGATTTCTCGTGCCGTGTTTCGCGCTTGCTCAATCATTTGTTCAGCTTTGCGCCGGGCTTCTTGCAAAACCTCAGATTCATCGGACAATTTGTCCACTTGCCCACGCGCTTCCGCAATTAAATTTTTGGCTTGCTCACCGGCTTCACGTAAAATCCGGTCACGTTCTTGAATGACCCACCGAGCTTGTTTAATTTCCTCGGGAAGAATATGCTGGATTTGTGTTAGCAACGTGGTCAATTCCGCTTCATCAATCAGCACTCGGCCGGTCCACGGTAACCGTTTAGATTGATGAACCAGCTCTTGGAAGCGTTCTAATAAGACACTGAGTTCGGACATCATCGGTTCATTGGTCATACTCATCCTCGATTTCTGTGATATTTTTCGTGCAAGGCCATCGCAACGTGCCGCGGAACTAAATCTTGCAAATCCGCTCCATATGATGCTAATTCCTTTATCAGGGTCGAACTTAAATAGGAATATTTTTCTCCAGTCAAAATGAAAATGGTTTCCAATTCTGGCGCCATTTTTTTGTTCATCAAGGCAATTTGAAATTCGTAATCAAAATCTAAAACGGCTCGCAACCCGCGTACAATCGCATCGACACCCCGTGTCGTGGCATAACGCACGAGAAGATCGGTACTTCTTTCCACAACGACATTCGGAACATGTTGAGTGGCCGCCTTCACCAGTTCAAGCCGCTCCGTATCGGTAAATAAAGGTGTCTTGGCCGTGTTGACAAAGACTGCCACTATTAAAGTATCAAACAACTTGGCCGCTCGTTCAATAACGTCAATATGACCGAAATGGATAGGGTCAAAAGATCCCGGATAGACTGCCAATCTCCCCATCATATTCCTCCTTCCGCTACCTAAAATCCCCTTTGGTCATGACTCCGGTAATGCCAATGAGTCCTCATGAACCCAATAGCTTAAAGTTGTGCCTCCATATTTCCGTTGTTTTGACAAATGTAAGCCTTCAAACGGCCCAAAATCAGTACCTGAGGGATGTTCGATTAACGCGATGCCGTCATCCATTAATAAATGCACCAGGCCCATTCGCACCATTGGACTGAGTCCTTGACGCCAAGGAGGATCACAAATAATTAAATCAAATCTGGCATCTAGTGCTTGCAACCGTTCTACTGCTTGTTCTGCAGTCATGGACCATAATTCGGTCATTTCTTTTACATTGAGGTGAAGGATATTCGTTCGGATAGCGTTCAGAGCCTGGCGGTTCGGTTCAACGAATAGGCAATAGCTAGCCCCCCATGAGAGACTTTCTAATCCCATGGCTCCACTGCCAGCATACAGGTCTAGCACACGGGCGCCTGATATCCAGCCCTGAAGACTATTGAATACGGCCTCCCGCACTCTTTCACCTGTTGGCCGTGTCAATTGACCGCTCGGTGCTATAATGCGAAGGCCTGAAAACCGTCCTCCTACGATGCGAATCGAATAACGTCCTTTCTCTTTAATGGATGCCCTGATTTATTCACTGCCAGTATACCATTGCCTTATGTCTTAATGCATCTTCATCAATTGCGAGACAGTAACAAAGCGGTAACCACGCAGGCGCAAATCCTTAAGGATGATTGGCAAGGCTTCAATGGTCTGTTTGCGATCGGATCCCCCGTCATGAAACAAAACAATGTCACCAGGCTGAATATGACTAAGAACGCGGCTGACGATCGTCTCCACGCCAGGATTAGACCAGTCCCGGGTATCTTCTGTCCATGACCACATTACTAAATGGAGATGCAGGGCAGAAGCCGCTTTTAATACCGTACGGTTATAGGTTCCATAAGGAGTTCTGAGTAAACTCGGGGTAATCCCCGTCGCCTGTTTAATAACACGATTCGCTTGTTCGAGATCCGCGACATCTTCGGCATAACTATGGCGAACTAGATTAATATGGGCATAGGTATGATTACCAACTTCCATCTTGTCCTTAATTTCCTGCCGCACAATTTGGGGATTCCGGACAACTTGCTCTCCGACAACAAAAAATGTGGCCACGGCATGGTAGTGTTTCAATATATGTAAAATTTCTGGTGTTGACGATTTCCATGGTCCATCATCAAAAGTTAAAGCCACGACTTTTTGGTGCGTTTGAACATACCAGGTAATATGCGGATTATTACCACCGCGAGCCGAAGCCGCTTGACTACGATGCCACTCACCCATGCCAATTAACAAGAGCATCACCGAAAGTACCAATTTCCAGTGACGCCATAGACGCCGAACCGATAATGTAAAAAATCCCATCATCGGGTCGTCCCCCACAGAATCATGACAACCCCGGCCCCAATCCAGGCAATTTTCGCCAGCGGAACTTTCGTTGCAGCCAATCCCGCAATACCCAAGAGCATTGTCGTAGTCAAAATAATGGGACCAGCAAGACCTAATAATCCGTTAATGCGAACAGCCATATCCAAACGTTGATATCGCCACATTAAAAATGCACCCGTAAATTCGATCGATGCCGAAATTAATCGAATCAAAACCATACCTTTTAAATACATATCACTTGACATGATTTGTCCTCCTTCGTTCCTCTCGGTCCTCTCGGTCCTCTCGGTCCTCTCGTTCATCATCGGTTAGCGCATCAAATGTCCTAACCATCCAATAACTTCCAGCATTAAATAGGTCGTCCCGGCCGCCATCAAAGGCCCCACCGGAATCCCTCCCCAAAACACAATGCCAATAATAGAACCCACAATCAGCCCAAACATCAGATGGCTGTTTTCTGCTAGCAGTTGCAATCCACGACCATTGAGGTTCGTTGCCACCGCTCCCCCGACCACCGCCAAAATTCCTGGAATTGTCAAGAAACTTTGAAAAACTTCTTTGATATTGACCTTTCCCAGTGCAAAAGGCACCAGCATGGCCATGGTTAAAAAGAGCAACCCGATTTCGACACCCCGACGTTCAAGGACGGGATACAAGAAGGTCATTCTCGTAAACCGAATCACCAACAATATCGCTGCGGATGCAGCAACAAGATTGGACCGGGCCCACATTCCCAAAAGCAACAAGATCATGAGACCGATGGTTTCTGTGGTAAACATAATTGCCCCCTTGTTCCTTGTCCGACGGCAATACATATGAAAAAACCAGGAAAAAAAGACCGGCCCCAAGAGGAACCGGTCTCAAGCTATGGCATTTATTCAGCAATAAACCAGTTGTCTTTTTGTCGTATGGGAACGCGAGAGTAGATGTTTAACGATGCGGCAAATTCAACGTCGCGTTCCAATCCTTGTGCGATCAAGGTTTTAGCATGGGATGCATGGCGTATACCTTCTACAAGATTATGGCGCCATTGGTCAAATAACGCATATGCCAATTGCGCACTATCACTGCGCGCCGTTTCCGGCCAATAATTGACCAATGCTCCAGCTGCGAGAACATCTTCTAAGGCCAGGTGTCCTTCCGTTCCTGCACAAACAATCAAACCCTGATTCTCAGCCTGCATTTGCCAATCGGCACAGGCCTTGGCATTAACCAATGCCCCCAACGCAACCCACGGCGCTGATGCAACCCGTTCGACTGCTTGCGTTCCGTTCGTCGTCGTCAAAACGACACGGCGGTCTTGCACTACGGAAGCAGGGTAATCAAATGGCGAATTACCCCCATCAAATCCGGGAAGCGGAACATTGTTCCGTTCTCCTCCTAATAATGTGTTGGGATATTGGGAACGCAACCTGAAAGCCTGATGAACATCTCCAATGGGCAAAACCGCCAGGGCGCCCCGTTCTAAAATGGTCGCCATGGTCGTTGTGGCTCGCAATGTATCAATAACGACCACGGCCTTTTGGTCAAGCGGAGGGAGATCGTCTTGCCAACGAAATATTACGTCAACTGAGCGGATGATTGACACCTCTTTCCACGCCACTCTTCACAGATGTTGGTCCGAGTGCTGGCGTTTTGACTTGGCATACAGTTAAATAGTACTGACGAAGCGTATCGCCCCGCAACCCAACCCGCAATGCTTCTAACGCCAAAACATCCTGAGGTTGTACATTGCCAAGATTAACATTTGCGCCAAATCGTAAGATGAGTTCTTGCTGTTGGCTCTTCTGGGGAGCTTCCCATAATATGCGGCTGGGGTCCGTGATGTGAGAAACGAGTTCTTGTAACTCTTCCTCAATGACACGCCCTTCATCGTCATAAATGACAACACCTTCCCCACTTTCTCGGCCTTCAACGATTACTGTATCAGCGCCAGCTTCCAGATCGTGATTAACTTGTTGCCACAAGGCTAAACCGGTAACTTTATCTCGAACGTCTTTTTTGCCTACTTCACTCAGTACCAAAGAGAACCCGTATGCCCGGGCAAGTTGAATGGTTTGCCACCGAGTTTCTTGATCCAGGGAAATGGTTCCATCCGAAATTTCGATCCCGGTAAAACCTAACTCGCGAGCGCGATCAAAATATTCTACAACGCGGCCTTGGAGTAAGGCTAGTTCTAAAAACGTACCTCCTGGGAATATGTCTACACCGTAAGATTTTACCAGTTCGATTTTTTGCCGCAATAATCGCGTCTTATAAAACGCCGATGTACCAAAGGTTAACTTCACTTGATCAACATAATCGCTGGCAAGTTCCATTAGGTCGCGCGTATCTGTTAAACCCAACCCTTTATCAATAACCATGGTCAGGCCGCGTTGGCGAGGTTTTTCTGTCCGATCGGGATGAGGAAAATCAAGAATATCAAACCACGCTTTATCCTGCTTACTCATGTTGCGTGCCTCCATTTCTTATGCCGTTCTTTGGCACCATATTCACGGCAAAAGCTGGAGGTGATAGAGAAATATTGGAATCATGCTGGCATCCAAACCGGGACATGTTAAACGTGTTAACGTTGACGACGAATGAAACGGAGGCGGCAATGGTATGGCTCAGCAAGCCCAGGTACACAATCAACAAAGCACAACCAGCGACAAAGATCAACGCTCACACACATGGAAGTTATGGGTGTTGGCAACAGTCCCTTTTATTATGGTTCTCGGCAATTCGATGCTGATCCCCGTTTTACCAAAAATGATGAAGGTGATGCATTTATCCCTTTTCCAAGTTGGGTTAATCATTACAATTTTTTCGATTCCCGCAGGAATTATTATTCCCTTTGCCGGTGCCTTATCTGACCGCATTGGGCGCCGTGTCATCATGACCCCGGCCCTGTTAACCTATGGAATTGCAGGACTGGGAGCAGGAATTTCAGCCTGGTTAATTCCCAATCCCTATTATTGGATTATGGGCTTTCGTTTACTGCAAGGTATCGGCGCGGGAGGAACCTACCAACTGGCAATGGCAGTGGCTGGCGACATGTTTCAATCCGAAAAACGGGCCGGCGCATTAGGAACGCTGGAAGCCGCCAATGGATTGGGAAAGGTCATTTCCCCCATTGCAGGTTCCGCTCTCGCTTTGATTATTTGGTTTGCACCCTTTTTTGTTTACGGCCTTCTATCGTTCCCCATTGCAGCAGGAATTTGGTTTTTGATTAAGGAACCCAAAAACCAAAAGGCTCAAGGAGGCCTCGGTGAATACTGGAAAGGATTAAAAACAACCTTCGCAACCAAGACAGCATCCATTCTCACTACCTTCTTAGGTGGTTCCGTGGTTCTTTTTATTTTGTTTGGTGTTCTGAGTTACCTCGCTGACATTTTAGAAAAAGACTTTGGTTATGGAGAATTTACGCGCGGGCTCATCATTGCTATTCCCGTCCTGGCTTCTGCCGTCACTTCGTATGTGTCCGGCACGGTCCTACAAAAACGTTTAGCGCAATGGTCACGTCCCATTGTCGTGATTGGCATGGCTCTCATTGCCTTAGCTATGGCCATAGAGCCTTTTTTCGCGACGACCAACCCGTTTTTAGCGATCGCCGTTTTGGTATTTCAAGGTATTGGAACTGGCAGTGTTCTGCCCTCTATTAATACCCTGGTTACGAGTGCCACCACATCCAAAGAACGGGGTGTAGTAACAAGCCTCTATGGTAGCGTCAGATTTTTCGGGGTCGCTATGGGTCCGCCCATCTTTGCTATGGCGATGGCACACCGCTATCTCACCTTTTGGGGCGCGGCTGTTCTTGCCGCCATCACTGCTGTGCTGTCCTGGTTCTTTATTAACGAAAAACAAATGTTGCCCAAATCAATTCGCGGTGGTGGCAGCGGTGGCGGCGGACAACCCCACCATAAGGAAAAGACAGAATCGCCCAAAAAGCCAGCACGTTCGCTCCGACCCTCGCGTTCACCCCTTCGCTAAATTAGAACGAGTTTGATAATTTGGTAAATCATTCTGATTAAATGCGAAGAGATTCCCAAAGGTTTCCGGATTAAAAAATTCGCGGCGAGTCATACTAACAACACCACGCAAACAAGGAGGTGAAAACAATGGCACGAGGAAGCAACACCGGCAACCGCGCCTTGGTACAAGGAGCCCAAAAGGCTCTTGACCAGTTCAAATACGAAGTCGCTCACGAACTCGGTCTGCAAGGCGTTGAAGACGGCTACTGGGGTGAAATTCCCGCCCGCCAATGCGGAGCGGTGGGAGGACACATGGTGCGCAAAATGATTGAAATGGCCGAACAAAACATGGCAGGTCGCACCAACCGTTAATCCTTCGAACTCGTCAGTAGCATATAAAAATGGACGGGAAACCGTCCATTTTTTTGTTGTATGTTAAGAACCATTTACTTATTATGTAATTATTCTTTTACACATAGGAGATGGATGATGAAACATAAAAAACTTAATGCCGTTATGGCAACCTTGAGTCTCTTAAGTATCCTCACAGGCTGCGGTACCTCTTCGTCTATTAATACCCCGCATACCTCTTCCACTGTCCATGTCGCTTACGCGGGATCCTTAGAACTTTTAAATAATCAATTTCTTGGTCCGGCTTTTGAAAAGTCCTATCACGTTCATTATCAAGGACAAGGAGGAGGTTCCTATGGAATCGCCCATGAAATTGTTGCAGGCAGCATTCCTGCCAACGTCTTTGAAAGTATCGGATATGGCCCGGTGAAAGTTCTCGAACCCGCCAAAACATCGTGGGCCATCGCCATCGCTTCCAGTCCTCTGGTTGTCGCCTATAATCCGCATTCGCGATTCGCTCCTGAACTGAATCAAATCCGCAGAGGCCAAAAGCCTTTGAAAGACTTGTTCCAACTCATGGCCCAAAACGGATTTAAGTTGGGACGTACCAATCCCAATACCGATCCTCAAGGTCAAGCGTTTGTCATGGCCATCGAGTTGGCCCAGAAAACCTACCATTTATCTCCCGATATTGTCTCGCGCATTTTGGGGCCGATAAATACGGGAGGGGAAATCTATACAGAAGAGGGGATTTTGTCCCTACTTCAATCAGGAGGGTTAGATGCTTCCAGTGCATTTTTGTCGGAAGCCGTCCAACGCCATCTGGACTATATTATGTTACCCCCAACCTTAAACTTTTCCGATCCGGCCCTGGCATCGTGGTACCATAGTGTTCATGTAACGCTCTCCAATGGAACAGTCGTTTACGGCACTCCCTTGACAATCGATGTCACGACAGTAGGTAAACCGGCTAATCCCAATGCCATCCAGTTCGTAAGATTTCTGTTGTCCAAGTCAGGGCAAAGCATTTTTCAACATGAGGGCTATCATCTGTTCTCGCCCTATGTGATGGGAAAGTCCACTGCGCTGCCCCAGGCCTTGCGTCAGGAATTAAATCATGCTTAAGAAAGCAGCTTGGGGAATCAGCATGGTCGTATTAGTCATCGCCGCCTTACCTGTCGGTCTGTTGTTTTTAGAAGGTTCCCGATTTTTTAGCAGCGCAATAAAATCCCCAGGCGCTTTATCGGCATTGTTCACGACCTTGACTTCAGGACTCATCGCTCTAGGATTATGTTTTGTTTTGGGTCTGCCCACCGCCTATTGGCTACGCAGCCAGTCGTCCCCTGTTATTAAGCAAGTGGCTGCAGTGCTATTAGTATTGGCTTTATTAATGCCGCCTTTAGTGCTGGGATTGGTATTAGCCTTTATTATGGCACCGACAACTCTAATAGGTTCCTGGTTCAACCTTGTTCACAGCGCTTCCAATACTTTTCCCGCTCTGGTTTTGGCTGAAGTCTATGAAGCTCTTCCTTATTTCATACTTACAGCTTGGAGCGCTCTCAGTATGATTCCTCGGCAGTGGGAAGAAGAAGCCTGGAGCCTACATAAAACACCATGGCAAACCTTTCGTTTCGTATTGTGGCCGGCTTCAAGGCCAGGACTCATGACCGCAACGGCCATGGCGTGGGCCCGAATCGTCGGAGCCTTTGGCGCTCCCGTAGTCGTCGCGTATCATCCGACGGCCTTACCCGTCCAAATCTGGATCACAATTGAGGAATCTGGTCTGCCCCAGGCTCTGGCATTAGCATTATGGCTTGTTTTAATCGGATTACCGCTACCGGCATGGCTAACGTGGCGAAAAGGAGGGGTCATATGACGCTTACGGCATCATTTCAAGGCCACGATTTTCTCCAGGGCGAGGGTGAATGGCATGAAGGCCTTCATGCCATTATTGGACCTTCAGGATCGGGAAAGACGACACTACTACGACTATTGGCAGGACTCGGTAAAGGCGTTCCCCGCATTGCGTTTAATCATAGCGTATGGCAAGACGGCAACAAGCACGTCCCTGCCTATCAGCGCCCGATATGCTATGTGCCTCAGCATCCTAGTCTTATTCCTTTTCGCACCATTCGCCAACAAATACAATGGGTGATGGCCGAGTCTTTGGAACCATCCGTCTTAACAAAGTGGGCTGAACGCCTCGAAATCCTGTCCCTTTTAGATCGCTATCCCCAATCGTTATCGGGTGGCCAACAACAGCGCGCCGCCGTATTACGCGCCTTAGCCACCCGCCAACCCGTGCTTCTCTTGGATGAAGCCTTGTCTCAAGTCGAAGAGCGGCTTCGGCGGCAATGTTTGCAATGGTTCCGAAACGAGCCACCCGTTCCATGGATTTTCTATTCAACCCATCAATTACAAGAAGCGCTCACGTTTAGCGAAACGATTACGGTCATAGTGAATGGGCAGATGTATTCCCCTTTCTTGCCAGATCAGTTATTGAAACATCCCCCTACTGCCGAAATTGCTTGGATGTTGGGTTACCGGGGCAGTTTCCGGCTAGACGATAATCGTCACGTATTACTGCATCCCGCCCGGGTTCTGATTGGCGCCTATCCCGAGCAAGGCCTGGTTATCATGGCTCACGTGGATGTCTATCCTCACGAACATGGTCTTAGAAGCCATTGGATTATCAAGCGCGATCAGCCTTATCGTGAACAATGGGAATGGGATCTTCCCCAATACCCTACCATTCAACATGCTGACGCTATCACGTTGATTGACCCACCCTATGTTTCTTTTGAGCTTTCTCAAAAGGAGGTGCCCACGAATGTCTCCTCTATCGCTTGGTAACATTATTCGACTCGAACGTCACCGTAAACATCTCACCCAGTCACAGTTAGCCGCACTGCTAGGCATATCTCGGCAAACACTGATTCACATGGAGCAAGATAAAGTGAGTATCCCGTTTCATATCATGGCGCGCTTGCAAAAAATTCTTGATTTGTCTTTAGATCATCTTGCAACGCTGCTTCATGCACCGGATTCGTGGAGGTGGTTTCCGGATCCTCCGACTCATTCTGGCCCCGTTGTCGCGGCCATCGTCTTCGACCAGCTCATTGTGGCTCCCACATTGTCCACATTGACGCAAGATGTGAGTAACGGATGGTGGGATGCGACCACGCAAACAATTCATTGGTATTCGCAAGAGGCCGTGCTCTCTCAAATCTTTGTAGCGGGATGTGATCCCTTTTTACCGTGGCTGACCCGAAGTTTCCACGAAAATCACAGCGCTTTCCGCTTGATTCCCTTTGCCATGTCGAGCCAAAAAGCCTTTAATGCCTTACGCAGTGGATTGATACATCTGGCGGGTTCACACTTGTATGACCCGCAACTCCGCAAGTATAACCAATTGAGCACGGACCAAGAAAAGTGGGCCTATACCGGATATCTTGAGTGGGAAGAAGGGCGGGTATTTTCTAATAAAAATCCAGACCCATTATTTTGGGCATTACGAGAACCCGGTAGCGAGGCCCTGGCTCTTTGGGAAAGACAGCATCACGGTGATCCGGCTCACTGTCATATACAACACTTTTTATCCCATCCCGATCTGATTCGTTTTGTGCAATCATCGGGTCACCAAGGCGTGTCCATAGGAAGTCTTGCTCATCTATACGGATTGTCATTTGAGCCTTGGGCACTGGAACAATACGAGTGGGTGTGTCATCCTGGTGCGGTTAACACGCCGTGGTTTAAGGCCTTTATCAGTGTCCTCCAACACACGTCTTTATCACAGCAACTCGCGGTTCTCCCTCATCAACGATGTTTTAACTGGGCGCAGGTTCGCATGGATTAAGCCCATTCACTCCGGTCCAAATGAGGCTGAAGAGCACGGTTCAAAGACTCAGCGAGTACATCCGCCATATCATTGATTAACAGATCAATTTCTTTGGGTGTCACCATCAACCCACCCAAACGTTCCGCTAAAACTTCTTGCATCAAACCTTTTTGGTTCGATTCGCCCAATTCCTCTAAGATTTTGTAAAATTTCACGTCATCCGCGAGTTGTTGCGCCAAGATATGGACCGCTTCTTCTGCAATGCTCATAGCTTGCACCACCGTGCAAACTCCTATAGCCAATACGGGAACACCAAGGGATTCTTGACTTAGCCCTTGGCGACGGTTACCGACACCAGAACCTGGATGAATACCTGTATCCGCTATCTGTACGCTGCCTAACAACCGATCCAGACTTCGTGCAGCTAATGCATCGACCGCAATAACAAGATCAGGATGGGTCTCATCCACAATTCCTTTGATCATATCAAGGGTTTCAATTCCGGTTGTACCTAAGACTCCGGGCGCAACGGCGGCGACCGGCCGCATGCGTTCTTTGATGTCATCAGGAACAATATCGCTAAGATGCCGGGTGACCAAAATTCGTTCGACTACACGAGGCCCCAAAGCATCTGGGGTGGCATTCCAGTTGCCAAGGCCCACCACGAGTACTGTGTTATCCACTGTTTTGGGAATTAAATCTTTGATTTGGTCGGTCAGTACCCGAGTCAATTCCTGCCGTAATGACGCATCCCGGTCTCGAAAATGCGGCACGTCTAGGGTCACGTAGTGCCCTTGAGGTTTTCCCATTAAGTGAGCTCCCTCATCGGTAAAAATCTCGACCCGGGTAATCTCTACCTGTTGATCTTGTTTGTGGTCGACCCGAACACCGGGAACTTCTTCATGGGCATCCCCGCGGACAATATCTCGTGCCTCAATCGCCATGTCCGTTGTTACCTGAATCGGACGGAAATTCGCCACCCGCCATTCGCCTCCTTGCTGCGATTAAACCTTAGACTGTGCGCTCTCAAGGCAGTTTATGCGTTAGCCTGACATTCTTTGCGCGATGACGAGCCCAAGGCATTATCGCGGTGGCTAACAACGTTAAATCGCGAAAGGCAATTATGGGAGCCGGTACGGTATCTACAAATTGTTGTAAAAAGGGGCTATTCGTAGTTCCCAAAGCCAACCATCTCATCGCTAAACCAAAATCCAAGAGTCCCGCGGCATTTGCGGTTAATAACAACGGGATGTTAACATCGACCCACAAAATGGCATAATAAACCCATAACATGTACTGGGGACTATAGACTTTGTTACATAAGAACCACCAACTGAGTGCCGCGGTGCCGGCCTCCACCGCATCCAGTTTCCCTTGCCATAACAGTGCCAAAAATACCAACCCTCCAGCCAAGGTCAGCACCGCACTTAGCAAATTGACCGTATCAATGTGCAATATGCCCATCTGAAATAGCCATTGATAAATACCGGGATCAGGACCACGACCGCTGTTAAAGGTAAAGAATTCCGACCATCCCTCCTCTGCAAACAGCGCAAACGGTAAGTTGATCCCTATACCCGTGAGGACAAATCCCCAAAGAAACTGTTTTAAGTGAGTGCGGTGGTCCTTTTGATATAAGGACGCCACCATATAGGGTAATAGCACGACCGGAAAAAATTTCGTCACAACTCCCAAACCTAAAAATAGGCCGGTGTGAAACCAGCGCTGCTTGCGCCAAGCGGCAATCGTCAATCCCCATGTCAACAGGCCCAGCATGTCCCAATTCAGCATGCCAAAAACTAATAATAAGGGCGAGAAGGTAAACCACCATGCCGCCTTTTCCCCTGCTGTTTGCCGTAGAAGATACAAGGCACCGACAAAAGCGGCCATTAAACCAAGGCCCGACCCGATAAAATATCCCCAAAATCCCGGAAGCCATGACATCGCTGACATATAGAGACCAATGAGAACCGGATACTCAATAATATTTTGGAAATATGGGATGGTATGAAGAAATAACCGGCGAGCCCCGTATAAGGCCACCACGTCGGAATAGGCCCAGTGAAGGAAACTATAGGGATAATAGCTAACATTGGGATGCCCTCCTGGCAAAAGAAAATTCGGGGGCGCAATGTGAATCATGTTAATCGTCATCAAGATGAGACCAGGGATCATCATCAAGACAAACTTGTGTTTGGGTTCAGTCAGAGCTTCTGCCTCCTCTAGCGCGTGATGAATCCCACAACTGTCATCATACCGCATTGCTACCGAATTCCCCAATCCCGCTGATTGTAATTCTTGAACGCCGAATTCGTTTTTGCAGTGACAGACGTGGCAATATCAGTCTCGCTGCATCATAAAACGTAGAGGAGGGATGGACATGCGCAAAAGACGCTCCTTGTGGTGGGGCACATTAACATTGACAGGAGCCGCCCTGGCATCCCGTGGACTCGGATTGATCTACCGTATGCTATTATCCCGTTTTTTGGGTTCAGAAGGCTTAGGCTTTTTTCAAATGATTTTCCCGTTTTATATCGCATTGGTCACCTTAGCCATTGCTGGCACCCCCGTCGCTGTATCCCAATTGGTCGCTGAAGAGCATGTGAATCGCCCGCTATTAGTCCGGCGGGCCCTGACGGTGGTCTTTGTCACGAGCCTTCCATTGATTGCTTTTGTGATATTCGGCGCGAAACCCTTAGCCATGATCCTTTATCACGATATGCGGTTTGTCCCACTACTGGTCACATTGGCTCCCGCTCTCATTGCCGTGGGCTTCTCTGCGGTCTTGCGCGGATATTTTGTGGGTGTGCAGCGCCTACGTTATCCTGCCGTATCCCAAGTTGCCGAACAATTAAGTCGCGTTGTCATACTATATACCATTCTCAATGTGTTCGGCCAACACGCATTTAGTAATGCTCCCTTAGTGGCGGTCGCATTAATTCCACTGGGAGAGGGAATAAGCTTGATCATTTTAGGATTAGCGTATTATCGATCCTTGTCAGATGATTCTTTATTAGAAACTAAACCCGTCTTCGTGTCGCAAATTCTGCGCTTGTCCATTCCCGTCACGTTAAGCCGGCTATTAGGATCATTAGTAGGCGTCATCGAAGCATTTCTTATTCCCTGGCGACTCGAAATGGCGGGCATGAGTACCTATAACGCCATACGTTATTTTGGCCAATTAACGGGCATGGCACTCCCTCTTATTCTGTTTCCGACCGCATTGTCAATGGCATTAGCGACCAACCTCATTCCAATCGTTGCTCAAGCCCAGTCGCATCATGACCAAGACAGTATCCGATTGGCCCTGGTAGAAAGTTTAAATACGACCGCATTATTCACAATTCCCGTCACCATTTTCCTCTTAGCCTTCGGGGTACGCCTCGATGACCTCTTCTTTCATGCCCACATTCCATCCAATTTATTTTATCCACTGGCCCTAGGAGGATTTTTTCTGTACTTTGACATTACTCTGGCAGGAGCTTTACGGGGATTAGGACGAACTGACCTTCCCATGCGCAATGACTTGATTGCCAGTGGAATCGAACTCGCTCTCATATGGCTATTCACCATGCGTCTTGAGTTGGCACCTCATGGCATCGCCGTGGCCATTGCCATCGGCTTTGCGGTAAGTCCTATTTTAAATACCTTAAGCATAAAGCATTTAACTCATATATCGATTCCCTGGTTCCGCATTCTGATCAGTCCTCTGATGAGCACTATTCCGGCCCTGATGGCCCTGACCCTTTGGCACCTGTGGAGTTTGCCGTGGCATATTAATCCCTTGATACACCTTGTGGTCGGTATGCTTCTCACGTTGGGAACCTATGGTCTCTCTCTGACCATGACAGGTCGGTCTTTAAAAACATGGATATAAGGGACCACACGATCAGGTCCCTTATATCCATCACAAAGAAATATTATGGGTGTAGAAGTTTGTGAAGATAAGGCGCCATTGCTTGTCTAGAGAGAAAGGCCCCTGTATAAACGGCCAATATTTTTCCACTAGGACTAATAAAGACCGATGTGGGCAAATATTGGACTCCATAAGACGCTGCCACAGTCCCTTGAGAATCCAAGAGAACGGGGTAATTCATTTTTTTGGCAATCATATATTGCGTTACGGTGGAAGCTGGCTGTTGAATGGCGACCCCGTAAATATCGATACGATTGCCATATTGACTCTTCACTTGCTCAATTTCGGGAATTTCTTTTTTACACCATGGACACCATGTCGCCCAAAAGTTCAGCCATACTGGATGGCCCCGCAATTGAGCCAAGCTAACCGTATTCCCTTGCGTTGTTTTCAATGTAAAGTTAGGAGCAAATTGACCTGGCACTAATCCTGACTGAGGAGTACCAGCGCTTGTGCTAGCTTGCGTTGTCGCTCGCGAGGCTGTCGACGTATGAGGCTTTGGCGTTGCCGTAGGATGGGCTGTAGCATGCCCCACGATATAGCCACCATAAACAAAAGCCGCAAATAACACGCCCCAACCCGCTACACGCTTGAGGGAAACCACCCGACTCCTCCTTTCGTGCCTATGCATCAGGAAAGATCATGTCTAATAGACCGGTGCATCCGCTACCTTGGAAATATCAAAATGTAATTCCCCATTAACTTCGTCCACCGTAACTGTTTGCTTGCCAACCAGCTCACCATCTAACATCTTCATAGCCAAGGGATCTTGCAACGTACGCTGAATGAGCCGTCTCAATGGTCTTGCTCCAAATTGAGGATCATATCCGCGCGCCGCTAACCAATCAATAGCTTTTTCCGTGACGTTAAGGGTTATATCCCGATCTTTCAGCCGGTTTTCAATATCTTTCAAATTGAGACGGACAATCATCCGAAGTTCTTCCTGGGTGAGTCGCGAGAATGTAATAATCTCATCGATCCGGTTCAAGAACTCGGGACGAAATGCTTGATGGAGGACTGCGTCCAGTTGTCGTTGACGCTCTTCGGGATTATCCTCTTCCAAAATAATCTGGCTACCCAAATTCGACGTCATAATGATAACCGTATTACGGAAATCCACCGTACGTCCCTGACCGTCCGTTAAACGCCCGTCATCCAACACCTGCAACAAAATGTTAAAGACTTCTGGATGAGCTTTTTCAATCTCATCCAATAATACCACCGAATAAGGACGTCTCCTGACGGCTTCGGTTAATTGCCCACCTTCTTCGTACCCGACATATCCTGGGGGAGCACCCACTAAACGTGATACGGTATGCCGTTCCATATATTCGGACATATCTATCCGGACCAGAGCGTTTTCATCATCAAACAGAAAGGCAGCTAACGCTTTTGCCAATTCTGTTTTCCCTACACCCGTTGGTCCCAGGAATAAAAATGAACCCATTGGTCGTCTCGGATCGGATAATCCTGCACGAGCACGGCGGACGGCATTGGATACGGCTTCGACCGCTTGTTTTTGTCCTACCACGCGTTCACCCAAACGTTTCTCCATCTCGACCAACTTGGTTCGTTCACCCTCCAAAAGACGGGTAACCGGAATGCCTGTCCATTTGGCCACCACCTGTGCAATGTCCTGTTCGGTCACTTCTTCTCGTAAGAGACGATCGGATCCTTCCAGCATTTGCAGTTGCTTTTGGGCCTCTTCCAATTCCTTTTGAAGACTTAACAATTTCCCATAACGCAACTCGGCCGCTCTTGCCAAATCACCTTCCCGTTCTGCTTGCTGCTCCTCAATACGGGTTTGATCAATCTCTTGTTTGATTTGGTTGACCTTAGCAACTTGGGCCTTTTCTTTTTCCCAACGCACCATCAATGCATCCCGTTGTTCACGAACATTGGCCAGTTCTTCTTCGAGCTGTTGCAACCGAGCTTTCGAACCGGGATCGTCTTCTTTCGATAAGGCTTCCCGTTCAATTTCTAGTTGCAAACGGTGTCGTTCCATCTCATCTAATTCCTCAGGCATACTATCCATTTCCACACGGAGATGAGACGCCGCTTCATCGATCAGGTCAATGGCTTTGTCAGGAAGATAGCGATCGGTAATATAGCGGTGACTCAAGCGCGCCGCCGCAATAAGAGCACTATCACGAATCCGTACACCATGATGCACTTCGTAGCGTTCCTTTAATCCCCGCAAAATGGCGATCGTGTCTTCTACACTCGGTTCATCCACATAAACAGGCTGGAACCGACGCTCTAAAGCGGCATCTTTCTCAATATACTGGCGATATTCATCCAAGGTGGTTGCGCCCACGGCACGTAACTCCCCTCGGGCTAACGCCGGTTTTAAAAGATTAGCCGCATCAACAGCCCCTTCGGCTTTCCCTGCCCCCACCAGAGTATGTAACTCATCAATGAATAAAATAATCCGTCCTTGTGCGCCTTCAATTTCTTTTAATACGGCTTTTAGCCGATCTTCAAATTCTCCTCGAAATTTACTTCCAGCTATTAAAGAACCCAAATCTAAGGCTAACACGCGTTTGTCTTTGAGCCCTTCAGGAACGTCTTGTTGTACAATGCGTTGCGCCAATCCTTCAACAATTGCCGTCTTGCCGACTCCTGGCTCCCCAATCAATACAGGATTATTCTTGGTGCGCCGGGACAAAACTTGGATCACCCGTCGGATCTCCTCATCCCGACCAATAACGGGATCTAACTTCCCCTTGCGGGCAAGATCGGTTAAGTCTTTACTATATTTTGCTAAGGCTTGATATTTTTCCTCGGGATTTTGATCGGTCACGCGAGCTTGACCCCGGACATCCCGAAGAGCCATCAATACCGACTCACGCTTCAATCCATAATCCCGCAAAATCCGACCTGCGACCGTTTCGGGTTGTTCGACCATCGCTAATAGTAAATGCTCAGTGGAAATATACTCATCTTTTAGGGCATCGGCTTCTTTTTCCGCATTGTCAATAATCCGGGTCAAACTTTGACTCAAATACGCCCCCGGCTGGGTTCCGCTGACCTTGGGCAATTTCGCGATTTCTCGTTGCACAGCCTGTTCTAAGGCGGCTAATGGAATACCAACCTTCTCAATCAAAGGCCGGACAATTCCATCAGGCTGCGCTAAGAGTGCCGCTAACAGATGTTCCGGAGCAATTTCTTGATTTTGCTGATCACGCGCGATATTTTGAGCTTCAGACAAAGCTTCTTGAGATTTGACCGTCAACTTATCGAGGCGCATGGATTTCTCCCCCCACTTCTTTATGATTGGCGCGGAGCTGTTGATAAAGTTTGTCGTCTTCAGCGGTAAACGGTTCGGGGAAACGCAAGGTAACTTCTAATAGCAAATCGCCTTTAACACTTGTCCCTCTTTGGGGCAAGCCCAAGCCACGCAAGCGCAACATTTTGCCTTGATTCGTGTGAGGAGGCACTTTAACCATGACCGTTTCCCCCACTAAAGGCTTCACTGGCACTTCACCACCTGTAGCGGCCAAGGGCACTGGCACCATGAGTCTCCCGATGAGATTATTCCCTTGTCGGACAAATCGCGGGTGCGGTGCAATTTCTACCCGCAAGCGAGCATGATTACCCACTCGAAGTACCGATCCCGCTTCCACCCCGGGCGGGATCGTGACCGCAAACTTTTTGGGTTCCATCACTTGTCCCAAGCCTCCACACCGAGGACAATCGGGATTCGTGCCATGGCAGACAGGACAAATTTGTGGCTCGGAAACTGTTAGTTGGATAGTATCTCCACGAGCCACTTGTTCTAGAGTTAAAGTCACCGTTTCTTCCGGAACATTCTGGGTACGGGTTCGGGTTGTAAACCCATTATCCGCACCGGCTTGCGAAAAGAGATCTTCAAAAATGCTTCCCCAATCCCCAAAGCCTCCATCAAAGGTCACCCGTTGATAACCCGGCCCTTGACTGCGAGCTTGGCGATGGGCATAGCCCAAACGCATTTGGTCATATTCCCGGCGTTTTTTGGGATCGGAAAGCACTTCATAGGCTTCATTAATTTCTTTAAATTTATCTTCCCCAGCTTTACCGCTCACGTCGGGATGATATTTACGCGCGAGTCGTCGATATGATTTTTTGATTGTCTCTTGATCGGCTTTTTCATCGACTTCGAGAATTTTATAGTAGTCCTTAGGTGCAGCCATGATCCGTCACCTCACCTCGGCAATCAGAGGGCTGGCTCAAAGCCAGCCCTTCTGTCGTGGTCTTTACATCATTCGGTGGGCCGGAAATCCGCATCAATGACATCATCGCCACCTGTTGTGCCTCCATTAGGCGGTGGGTTGCCATCTTGGGAATTGGCCGCTTGTTGCTTGTATAGGGCTTCGGCAAGTTTATGAGAAACGGTTTCTAATTGACTTAAGGCGGATTCAATAGCCCCTTTGTCATTACGTTCAATCGCCTCACGCACCGACTTAATCGCCTCTTCGGCTTGCGATTTATCCGTCGCATCCACTTTGTCGCCTAAATCCCGAATGCTCTTTTCTGTCGCATAAGCCATGGATTCAGCACGGTTTTTCAAATCGGCCAAAGCACGACGCTCTTCATCTTCGTGTGCTTTTTCCTGCGCTTCGCGGACCAAACGCTCTACTTCTTCTTTAGACAACTGCGTTGACGCCGTCACAGTAATCCGCTGTTCTTTTCCGGTTCCCAAATCCTTCGCCGAAACATTAACGATACCATTGGCATCGATGTCAAATGTGACTTCGATTTGCGGAACACCGCGAGGAGCCGGCGGAATATCTGTCAAACTAAAACGGGCCAACGTGCGGTTGTCGGCCGCCATAGGTCGTTCTCCTTGTAGCACATGGATTTCGACCGAGGTCTGATTATCTGCCGCCGTGGTAAAAGTCTCACTCTTACGCGTGGGAATGGTCGTGTTGCGCTCAATCAATTTGGTAAATACGCCACCCATGGTCTCGATACCGAGAGACAACGGCGTGACGTCAAGAAGAATGACGTCTTTCACTTCTCCAGCCAACACACCACCTTGAATAGCCGCTCCGACGGCCACCACTTCATCAGGATTGACACCCCGGTGAGGCTCTTTACCCGTGAGTTTCTTGACCAATTCCTGAATGACGGGCATACGGGTGGATCCACCGACCAAAATGACCTCATCAATCTGGCTTTCCGTAAGTTTTGCGTCTTGCAATGCTTGACGGAACGGAATTACGGTTCTCTCGGTCAAATCCTGAGTTAATTCCTCAAACTTAGCCCGGGTAATGGTCATTTCGAGATGTTTAGGCCCAGTTTGGTCGGCGGTAATGAATGGCAAACTCACTTGAGTTTCGGTTACAGAGGACAGCTCAATTTTCGCTTTTTCTGCCGCTTCTATTAACCGTTGCAACGCTTGCCGATCTTGTCGCAAATCAATACCATTTTCCCGCTTAAATTCATCCGCAATGTAATCGACAAGCTTCATATCATAGTCATCCCCACCAAGATGGGTGTCACCCGCGGTGGATTTGACTTCAAATACCCCATCGCCAACCTCTAATACGGACACATCAAAGGTGCCTCCGCCGAGGTCCCAAACCAAAATCGTTTCATTCTTCTTTTTATCTAATCCATACGCTAAAGCGGCGGCGGTTGGTTCGTTGATAATCCGCAGAACATCTAATCCAGCAATTTTTCCAGCGTCCTTGGTGGCCTGCCTTTCTGCATCATTAAAATAAGCCGGCACCGTAATAACCGCTTGCGTGACGGTTTCTCCTAAGTACTTTTCGGCATCGGCCTTCAATTTCGCCAAAATCATGGCCGAAATTTCTTCCGGTGTCATTTTCTTTCCCGCATTGGGGAGATCCACTAAAACCTGCTGGTTAGGCCCCTCGACAACCTTATAAGGGACTCTTTCCCGTTCTTGTGATACCTCACTGAAGCGCCGACCAATAAAGCGCTTAATGGAAAACACGGTATTTTGAGGATTCATGACCGCTTGACGCCTGGCCAATTGCCCCACTAGACGTTCACCGTTTTTCGTAAAAGCTACGACGGATGGGGTTAAACGGCTCCCTTCGGTATTCAGAATTACGGTTGGTTGTCCACCTTCCATGACCGCAATAACTGAGTTAGTCGTTCCCAAATCGATTCCTACGACCTTGGCCATAAGTCAATTCCCTCTCCTTGTCTTTCGTTGTTCTCTCTATGTAGTGCTTTGCAGGGGGTTCTGCTATCCCTAAAATCGCCCGTATTCCTGCAGCATTGATGCCTTGCTTGGTAAGCTCTCGAATTCTTACGAGACGGTAAAAATCATTTTCAGAGTACAGCCGATTGTTTGTCTCAGTTCGGGCCGGGATAACCAAACATTCCCTTTCCCATATGCGAAGCATTTGCGATGATACCCCGACTAGCCGCGCCATGACCCCTATGGTGTAAACGGGCTCATCAGGACCGTGAATCGGCATACAGCACCACATCCTCAAAATCGTACTCTGTCTTTAATAATAGTCTTACCTACTGGGTCATGCAATAATCTTATCCAATTTCGATAAGAAATCTATAATACTTTTACATATTTTTCAACCCCTTGACATAAACTTTTTAAAACGTTATTCCCTTCACTCCCATTTCGATGAAGAAAGGACGTTCTATGATGTCTAATCGATTCCACTTGCCCCCTACTCGCACACCGCTGTTAATCGTATGGCGTCGTCCCTGGCAGGTCATATCCGCTCAAGGGCGTCGGGACCTTCATGCATTATACGCGGTTTATTGGTCTAGCATTTCCATCACAGCCCTTTTAGTATCACTCTACCAGTTCTTTAGTATTCTTCCCGCGCGTGAGGTGATCATCCGTATTCTGCTCGGCATCGGGGTTGTCTATGCCGGAGGCTATGTATTTCTTCATGCCCTCATTTTTAGCACACAACAAATCCTTGCCGTGATCCACTACCCCGACACCTCCCAGCAGGTTCCCTGGGTTGTCCTGTCCTTGGGCCCTTGGATTGCTGGAATTAGTCTTGTAGGCGTTCTGACCTCAACATATTGGATTTGTGATCTTTTAGGCATTCTTGCTCTCCTCTTTTTTATTAGACAATTAGCCGTATCAGTAAACATATCCATGCGCATGGCCGCGATCGTGATTGGGATTGAGATCGTGCCGGTTCTCACCGTTTTGCTGTATTGGGCGTGGGCTAGAGGTTGGAATTTTTATCCTTTTTGGTAATGTGTTTGGTCTTATAGCGTGCGATTGTCCGATTCATTGCTTTTCATTGCTTGTCATAATGCACAATCATCATGCAATGCTGCTCGCCACAACTGTTGAGCCAATAGCCGATGTTCTTGCACCGCGGCAAGCAGATCCACCGTCACAATGCGCCCTTGGTCCACACGGACATCTCCGCCAATGACCACATAGTCGGCTTTTGTTGGTGCCGATAAGATCAATGTCTGTAGGGGATGAATGCCGCCAGAATGCTCGAGATCGTCGAGACGAAATAGTGCGATGTCCGCATTTCGTCCCGGCGCCAGTTCCCCAATGGCAGGCCAATTCAACACATCCCTGCCTCCGCGCGTCGCCATATAAAAGACATCGTCAATCCTCATATCCCTTACACCGTGGACAGCGCGGGCCAAAAACAGAGCTTGCCGCATTTCGGCTTGGAGATGAGAACTATCATTGGAAGCCGACCCATCCACACCCAGACCAACAGGAATATGAGCTTTTAAAAATTGAGAAACGGGAGCGACGCCGGACCCAAGACGCATATTGGAGCTCGGGCAATGAGCAATTCCGCTCTTAGCTTGGGCCAGTTTCTCCATTGTGATCGCATCCACATGGACCCCATGGGCAAACCACGCTCGTGCACTGAGCCATCCCCATTCTTCGAGCAAATCCGTTTGCGTTTTCTGATAATAATTCACAGCCCACGTGTCTTCGTCTTTCACTTCCCAGGCATGGGTATGCAGTCTCACCGCTAACTGTTCCGCCAAAATCGCCGATTCTTTCATTAACCGGGAAGATGCCGCTGGTACCGAAACCGGACCCAAAGCCACTTTGACCCAGGCCCCAGGACGGGGATCATGAAACTTGTTGACCAAGTCCTGCATACTGGTCAGGACATCATCTTCATCTTCTTTCAAATAATCAGGCGTGCGCCCCCCATTATTCTCGCCCAACGTCATCGCTCCCCGTGTGAGATAAAACCGCATCCCGATGGTCTTTGCCGCTTCCACGGAGGCCGAGAAAAAGCGCATGGCATCTTGCCCTTGGGGCACAAAATATAAATGATCGGAGGTGGTTGTACATCCCGATAGCAACAATTCCCCTAGACCGATGAGCGCCGCATAGTAAATGTGATCTTCTGTTAAATTTTTCCAAATAGGAAACAATGTGTCAAGCCACCCAAACAAGGCGTGATCCGTGGCCAATGCTCGGGTCATAGTCTGGAACAGGTGGTGGTGCGTATTAATCAGTCCAGGTACCGCAATACATCCGGTTCCATTAATAACGCGGTGAATATCTTTATTTCTCGTGATATCGCCACAACCGATCTCGGCAATGGTTCCTCCTTCATATGATTCTTTAACCAGAATATACGCATCGCGTATAGGTTTCCCGACTCCTGGATACAGGCAGTCAATATGCTCAATGGCAATCATTTGAGTCTCCTCTAACGAAATCCTATTTGATGTCAATATAAAATAGATCCGTGAGGTTTCTTTGTGTCGCCTGCCGAAATATCTCAAATCACTTGTGATACGATGAACACAGCACGAAAAAACCTATCACCTAAAACACGAGGTCAACATGCGCCCGTTTCCTAACCCCCATGAGCCATGGGCCCAAGACAAAGCAGAATTACACATGCACTTGGAAGGCTGTTTAGAGCCCGACTTGTGGAATAAATTCCAACGCAAACATTCATATTTAGATATTGCTCCGGTTACCACGGTAACGTATCCATTTACCGATTTATCGAGTTTTCTAGCCTGGCGATATCAAGGCGATCGACTCTTGAATGATGAAGAGGACTTCTTCGATTTGACATGGCGTTATGTGCAACGAGCTCTAGACAATCACATTGTGTATGCCGAACTCTTTTTTGATCCGCAAGCCCACACCGCTCGCGGCGTTTCCCTAGATACCGTGATGTCTGGTATTATTCGCGCCTTAAGGCAGGCAGAACAGCGCTACGGATGGACGGCTCGCTTGATTCCCAATATTCTGCGGGATCATCCCCTCCGCACAGCGGAAGACGATTTAGCCCATCTAGAAGCCTATGGCGACTGGATTGTTGGTGTAGGGTTAGATTCTCGGGAATTGCCTTATCCCCCGCGGCTTTTTCGGCATCTCTTTGACCAGGTTCGGCGTAAGGGCTGGCATGTTGTGGCCCATGCCGGTGAGGAGGGACCCGCGTCTTATATTTGGCAAGCGCTTGATGAACTGGGCGCCGAACGTATTGACCATGGCATTCATGCAATGGATGATCCCGTATTAATGGGCCGCCTCAAAATCGATCGCATCCCATTAACGATTTGTCCCTGGTCTAATAAACGTTTAGGCGTCACAACCGATCTGAGTATTTATTACAAGCTTTTTCATGAGGGCCTGGTTTTAACGATAAATAGTGATGACCCTGCTTACTTTTCGTCCTACCTCAATGCCAATTTTGAACTCATCTCGCCATATTTTCCGCCGGACGCCCTCCAACAACTGATTAAAAATAGCTTTGTCGCATCTTTTCGCACAGATTTTTGAGAAAATCCATTAGCCATGTGGCGGAGAAATCCATTGACCGTGTTTTAAAGTTCCCATCACTTGGTAATCTTGATTAAGCTGGACCAAATCGGCATAGTATCCTTTTTCAATACGACCATAGCCTCGTAAGCCCAGACGGATTGCAGGAGCTTCACACCACCCATGAACAATTTCCCGTAGCGAAAAACCCCATTGCAACAAATTGCGAATAGATTGATCGGGAGTCAAAATACTCCCTGCTAACGTACCGTCATCAAGACGAACGGCCTCTTCATCCACATTGACGAGCCATTGGCCTAAGTGATATTTTCCCGGAGGGCAATCGATGGCTGACATGCCGTCGGTAACCAAAATAATGCGCGAAGAGGCTACATGAAATACCAACCGAACAATATCAGGATGAATATGAATTCCATCTGTTATCAATTCGATCCACAACTCATCCGTAATCAGACCAACACCGACCATGCCGGGATCTCGGTGATGAAGGCCCTTCATGGCATTAAACAAGTGCGTGATACCATCAGCACCATGTGCAATGGCTTGTAACGTTTGCTCTCGATTAGCTCCACTGTGTCCCAGATTCACATGAATCCCTTGTTGTCTCAACCAGCTTATCACCTCGCCGCTTAAAGGCACATTAGGGGAAATGGTCATAAGTCGCAAGGGCACTGTCGCTGATTGAAAACGGTCGACGATGCTTTGCACTTCTTGAATCGCAATGGGACGAATCGCCTCTTGGGGTTGAGCCCCTTTATAGGCGGGGTCGATATAGGGTCCTTCAAAGTGTAATCCGATAAGATTATGGTGTGGATGCTGGGGAAATTCATTGGCGCACGCCATCACCCGTTCCAGATCATCCCAAGGTGCTGTGATGGTCGTCGCGAGGAAACTCGTCACCCCATGTCGCGCCAATGCCTCGCTAATAGCCTGCCAGCTCTCCCACGACGCTTCCATAACATCGTGACCATTAGCACCATGAACATGTTCATCAATAAAGCCTGGCAAAATAATAGGAAGGTCTTTTGTGCGTGTATCGAGACGCTGAATCTGTTCAATACGCCCATGATGATCCCAATGAATCTGGGCTGGCACCAAATTTCCCGTCGTCGACAAATACACTCGCCCGGTAATAGACCGTTGTTGGGAATTATGACTCCGGAACATCATATGGCCGCCTTTCTTGACTCCATTTTTTTGCTAACCAAACTGCCCCATATACCGCAGGCTCATCGATCACTGGCAAAGACATCAGAGGATTTTCACGTGGAACGAGACGCGCCAGATACGGTTGCCATAACCGGGCCAGCCCCCCGCTCAGTCCCATAGTGGGAGAATCGATGTGCAATGCGGTCATCAACGCGTTGAAATTTCTCATGATTTTTTCAGCTTCTGCTTGCAGCAATTGATCAGCGACGTGATCACCCCTATTAGCTGCAGAAAACACCTCGGGAGCGAAATCCGCCAGCTGGCGCATTGCAAAAGATGGACGATACAGTTGTTCAAGAACGTCTTGCATCGAGGATACCGCGAAAAATTCTAAACATTTATGCACTAGAAGGGTGTATGGTTCGATGCCTTCCCAGGATTCCATGGCTTTTCGGATTCCTTGTTGTCCCAACGACAGCCCGGACCCCACATCCCCCAATTTCCAACCGTACCCACCTAAACGAAGGGTTTTTGTGGAATGCTTACCAAAAAATATCGACCCCGTGCCCAATATGGCGATAAGTCCATCTTCGCCTTTTGTAAAATTAGCCCACGGTAACCAATAATCGCCAGTAATCCAGAGACGCTTTAGGCCACGCCTGGCAAAATACTGTTGCCATGAGGCACGCACGGCCAAGCGGTCGGCCCCAGCTACACCGATAACTCCTTCGATTTGACTGAGATCCCCCTGCTGATTGAGACGGTCTATCACGTCATCCATAGCAGCATACGCACGATCTTGACCGACCACAAGGAGATTAGACGCCGAAGACGTCACGACTTCCCCGAGGCGGCCGTCGTCCTTTTCTATTATGCCGCGCGTGGAAGTGCCCCCACCATCAACGCCCATGTACATACCGTAGTTCCTTCCGCGTAATGTTCATCGGATTTCTAATCGTGAAAAGCGTAACCCTGTTGCCAGTGCTGATATTGCTCAAAAAACGTAGGGTAACTTATAGCCACACTACTCACATCATCCAGGATTACCGGAGATGTGGCAATAGCTGCCGCCACTGCCAACATCATCGCCATGCGGTGATCACCAAAACTTCTGACCGAACCACCGTGGAGCGGGGTCGGGCCATGAATCACCATGCCATCGTCTCTTTCTTCGATGTGAGCGCCTAGTTGCTTAAGATTTGTGACCGTAGCTTGAATGCGGTCGGTTTCCTTCACCCGCAACTCTTCAGCTCCAGAAATCACGGTATCGCCGAAGGCTTGAGTGGCCATCAACGCGACCAAAGGGACTTCATCAATCATATCGGGAACTTGTTCCGGTGTAACCGTAACCCCGCCAAGAGGCTGGTGGGTGACAGTCAAATGACCGATGTCCTCCGTATCCGATTCCCTTTCTATATCAATGCGGGCTCCCATTTGTTGGAGTAGCCGAAAAAACCCGATGCGTCGGGGACTAAGAGAAATTTCCTTCAGTGTTAGCGAGGAGCCGGGAATCAGAGCGGCTAACGCAGCCCAAAATGCCCCCGAGGACGGATCGCCAGGTACACGGAACGGGACAAGATCTAATGTCCGCCAATCCTGTAATGGTTCAACCATAATATGATGGTCCGCAGTCATCCTTATTCGCGCGCCCATTTGTTTCAGCATCTGTTCTGTATGATCCCGCGTGGGATAGGGTTCTACGATTTCAGATAGTGTCGTTGCCCCTAAGGCGGCAAGGATCAAAGCGGATTTCACCTGGGCCGAAGCCATCGGCATCGAATAGCTCAGGCCTCGGTAGGGTCCGCGATTATGAACCATAACCGGGGCATAGACTTGGCTGGTCTCAACATCGATTCCCATTTGCCGTAATGGGCGCGCCACACGTTCCATAGGCCGCTTCGATAGTGATGCATCACCGATTAAGGTGCGCGGTGATGAGGATAAAGCTAATAGTCCCATGCCCAGTCGCATGGTAGTTCCGGAATTCCCACAGTCAATCACCGTTGTGTCGCTTTTCCACTGGGAAGGTCCTGGCGACGTCAGGATCCATTCGTCATCGCCAGCCTCCACCTTCACACCTAAACTTTCCACTAATCGTCTACTCGACAGAGTATCTTGTGCCACCAAGGGATGAAGAACGCGTACAGTTCCTGGAGCTAAAGCCGAAAACAAAATCGCACGGTGCGTAATGGATTTATCACTAGGTGGACGTAAAGTGCCCTCTACGGGATGACGGCAAGGTGTCAATTCCATAACCATGTTCATTCCTTTCGCTTGCTGAAAATCGGCAGGACTAACCGTTTGTTGGTGAGGAAGGCGGGGGAACCTTAGATACGGCCCTATTACGAATAGATGCCGTATCCTTCAACGCTTTGGGCCATTCCCCACGTTGGATTTGATCGTTCCATTCATGAATTAATTGCGTAAATTGCGCAAAAGTTTCTCTTATATGACTTTCATTCGCCTTGAGGATTTCTTTCCATAATCTTTCATCACTGGCACCAATACGGGTCACATCAAGAAAACCTGTTCCCACCACTTGGGGCCACAATGGCAGGGTGTTGTCAGCATTTTTGGCCAGCGTCAAGACGGCTGCAGAAATCAAATAGGGAGTATGGCTTACTAGGCTCATTAGGGCATCATGCTGATCCCATGGCACCCACACCGGACGGCTTCCCAACACAGTCATCCATTGTTGAACTAGATGCGGGTCTAAGGCGATGCCCTCGACCTCCACAATCAAACACGAGCGGCCTTCAAACAGGCGGCTATCACTATGTTCAAAGCCCCGGACCTCCTTGCCGGCCATTGGATGCAGGGATAATAGGGCGAATGGTGGTTGTATTTGCGCATAAACGGATTGAAATATGCCTTTGACAGAGCTCATATCCACAATCGTACAGCCTGCCCGAGCGTGGGCTAAGATTCGAGGGATCCATATCGCCACATCATTCAAGGGCGTGGCCAAAACAATTTGATCAATGTCTTGAATCCACTGTTCCCATGTCGTGTCGACAATGATTCCCTCTACTCGTGCTTGTTCTATCACCCGGGAATTCACGTCATAGGCATAGACTGTCCATCCAGCCTTCAGGCAGGCTTTTGCCACCGACCCGCCAATTAACCCCAATCCAATGACCCCGACTCTCACAAGGTCCGTCCTATGGCTTCAGCTATGGGACGCAAAGACTCAACTAACTCGCTCAAGTGTGGAAGACTGAGACTCTGCGGACCATCAGACAGCGCTTCTGTGGGATTGGGGTGAGCCTCGATGATTAAACCGTCGGCGCCAGCAGCCACGGCTGCTCGTGCCATGGGTGCAACCCAGCTCCATTGTCCCGTTGAGTGGGAAGGATCTATGATAATAGGGAGATGGGACAACTGTTTTACCACAGGGATTGCACTTAAATCTAGTGTATTCCGGGTCTTCGTTTCGTAAGTCCGAATTCCTCGCTCGCACAAAATAATGTTGGGGTTCCCATTGGCGGCAATGTATTCGGCAGCCATAAGCCACTCGTCAATCGTGGCCGAAAGCCCCCGCTTTAACAGCACGGGTTTATTTGAATGGCCGGCGGCCTTTAATAACTCAAAGTTTTGCATGTTGCGAGCACCAATTTGAATAATATCCGCCCACTCAGCTACATAATTTAAACTTTCCCGATCGACAGCTTCGGTCACGACCATTAGTCCAAACCGTTCTCGCGCTTCAGCTAAAATCTTGAGTCCTTCAACACCCATCCCTTGGAAACTGTAGGGCGAGGTTCGGGGTTTGTAGGCGCCCCCCCGCAGAACCATGAGTCCAAGATCATGAACAACGCGAGCGGCCTGCATAACCTGTTCATGACCTTCGACCGCGCACGGTCCTGCAATCACAACGACTTGCTTGCTGCCAAATTTGGCATTGCCCACTTGAACGACCGTATCATCAGGATGGAAATCACGGCTCACCAATTTGTAGGGCCGTCTTACGGGGACAACTTGCTCAACCGATTGCATGGATGCCAAACGAATTACCTCCTCTGTTCCTTCGCCTATTACCCCAATAATCGTTTTTTCGACTCCCCGCGAGATATGCACTTGAAATCCTTCTGATTTCAACCGTTCCGTAACGGCATCGATATCTTGCTCCGGAGCATTTTTCTTCATGACGACGATCATGACCCATCCCTCTTCCGTGACGATTTTTCCAAAAAAAATAAGGCCCATTGTCCCTTAGGGACGAAGGCCTTGATTTCTCCGTGGTACCACCCTATTGACTAGTTACCTAGCCACTCAGCTAGCTGCTAACACAGCTACTCCTCTTTAACGGTAGGACTCCGGATTCTCTACTAGTGAATAAGACACGTTCGATGCACACTCATGGGGGTACGGTCTGGAATCAAAGTATCGGCTTACACCATCCGCCGACTCTCTGCGCCTTCGATTTCCGACCCCTTCCCAATCATCGCTTTAGCATGTTTTCACGGATAATACACCGTCATCTAGGTGATGTCAAGGCCTTTTTTTAATCCGATAATGCCTTGCGTAGTGCCGCGACAAATTCATACGTTTGTTTGGCCGCATTTCCCCCGGCCTCGTCGATTCGGCGGACCAACGCGCTCCCGACAATAACGCCATCGGCGACACTACCCACATAACGCGCATGCTCTGGGGTTGAAATGCCAAATCCGATAGCAAGCGGCAGTGAAATCTGCCTTTTAACTCGTTCCACCAAGGTCTTCACGCCAGCATCCACTTCTTGTCGTACCCCTGTGACACCAGTCACGGACACTCCATAGACAAATCCGGTAGCTTTGGCCAACGATGCAATGTGCGCATCCGTCGAAGTCGGCGCCACAAGCGGGATCAAAGACATTCCTAATTCCTGTGTATTGTGAAATACCTCATCGCTTTCTTCCCATGGCAGATCAGGGATAATAATTCCCTTCACGCCACTATCCCGGGCGGCTTTAAGAAAATCCCGCACGCCATAGTGAAACACAGGATTAAAATAAGTTAGATAAACAATCGGGACGGAATGAGCACTTATCTTCTCCGTAGCCTGTAAGACATCACGGATTCGCGTACCATTATTTAAAGCTTTTGTGGCCGCTTTCTGTAATACGGGGCCATCAGCTAACGGATCAGAAAAGGGAATTCCGACTTCAATGATATCGGCACCGGCATCATTCATGGCGTGCACAAGTTCTTCAAGATCCCGTAAATGAGGATGACCTGCCGTGACATAAGGGATGAGCGCTGCTCGTCCTTCCGATTTTGTGCGCTCAAAGACTTGGGCCACACTTGTTCCAACATTAATCATGATGTCCCTCCTCATAATCCCTTACGGAATCAATATCTTTATCGCCACGGCCTGATAAATTAATCAGGACACGTGCCTGTTTCTCTCGTAATTGGTCTTGTTCCTTAATAACCCAAGCGACAGCATGCGCGCTTTCCAACGCCGGAATAATGCCTTCTAATTCCGAGAGCTGGTGAAAAGCCGCTAAAGCCTCCTTGTCGGTGATAGCGTCATAATGGGCGCGTCCGATATCGTGAAAATAGGCATGTTCAGGACCAACACCGGGATAATCGAGTCCTGCGGAAATTGAATGCGCGGGCATGATCTGACCGTCATCATCTTGGAGGAGATAACTGAGACTGCCATGTAAAATCCCCTTCATGCCCACTGTAATCGTCGCCGCGTGCTTTCCGGTTTCAATTCCTGATCCCGCTGCCTCTACGCCAATTAACGCGACCGGATCGTTTCGAAAGGCATAAAAAACGCCCATGGAATTTGAGCCGCCCCCGACCGGAGCGACAATATGAGTTGGCAAGGTCCCCGTGAGATGCTGAAATTGCTGTCGGGCTTCTTTTCCAATCACCGATTGAAAGTCTCGTACCATCATCGGATAGGGATGAGGGCCCACGACGGAACCAATCACATAGAATGTCGTACGGACGTTGGTAACCCAATCCCGAATCGCTTCATTAGTAGCGTCTTTCAACGTCTTGGAACCTGAGGACACGGGGATGACCTCAGCTCCTAAAAGCTGCATCCGGTAGACATTCAAAGCCTGGCGTTTCACGTCCTCCTCACCCATATAGACCTGCGCTTTAAGCCCAAATAAGGCGGCAGCCGTGGCCGTGGCGACCCCATGCTGGCCAGCACCCGTCTCGGCAATAATACGAGATTTGCCCATACGACGGGCCAATAAAATCTGACCCATGGTGTTGTTAATTTTATGGGCGCCGGTGTGGTTTAAATCTTCGCGTTTTAAATACACATCGAAACCCAATTTTTCACTAAGCCGGTCCGCCCGCCGCAACGGAGTAGGACGTCCTACATAGTCTTTGAGGAGGGCATCCAGTTCCTGTTGAAAAGCCGGATCGTGTTTGGCCTGTTCATAAGCTACAGACAGTTCATCCAAGGCTGGAATTAAGGTTTCAGGAACGTAACGCCCTCCAAAAGAGCCGTAACGCCCGCGTTCGTCAGGAACGTCTTTCATCATCGCCATTGTTTGGCCTCCTTAATGAATTGCCGAATTTTTTCAATATCCTTGACGCCATCCGTTTCCACGCCACTGGATACATCCACCCCATCGGGCCGCAACGTGCGCACAACAGTTCCTACGTTTTCGGGTGTGAGTCCTCCTGCAATCCACACCGGCTTATCACTCGCCGGGCGGTGCCAGTCCCATGTTCGACCCTGTCCGGGTTCTGGGCCATCCATCAAAATAATATCGGCGCGCTCATCTAAGGTGGTCGCGACCGCCTTGCGTCCAGCCTCATGCACCATCGAGACCCAATCAAAATCTGCTTCTCCATGATATTGAACAGCGAAGACCGGGACTTTTTGTAATAATTCCTGCAGTGCCTCGCGAGTCATGCCGCGAACAACAGCGACAAAGCGAATGGCCGGCAAGGTCATAACCAAGTGGCGTGCTTGTTCTAGAGAGATTTGACGGGAACTGGGAGCTAAAACCAATCCAATGTAATCAGCGCCAGCCCTGTGCGCTTCAAGTGCTGTTAACGCATCTTTCACGCCACAAATTTTGACATCAGGTTCCACTCTGTAAGGCCTCCAATAAGTTGCCGCCCCGCATTAAATGTTCGCCTACTAAAATTCCGGTATAGCCATGACGCCGGATTTGTTCAACATCCTGTGATGATTGAATCCCACTTTCACTAATCTTCACCACATCTTGAGGAATACGAGAACTTAACTCCAATGAAAACGTTAAGCGCGTTTCAAAGCTGTCTAAATCACGGTTGTTTACCCCTAAAATATCCGGCTCGATAGTCATAGCCCGATCGAGTTCGTTAGGAGCATGGATTTCGACCAATATTTCAATGCCCACGTCCCGGGCAGCTTGAGCTAAATCTCTCAGCTGCGCATCATCCACAATGCGGACGATAATTAACACCGCATCCGCCCCGCTACTTCGACTTTCAAAGATTTGGACGGGATCTAACACAAAATCTTTGCGAAGTACTGGCAGGCTCACAGATTGCTTCACTTGTTCCAGATGAGTCAAATGGCCCGCAAAAAATTCCGGTTCGGTCAAAACAGAAATACCATGAGCGCCCCGCCGTTCGTAGCCCTTGGCCTGGGCTACCGGATTATAATGATCAGTTAACCATCCCTTGGACGGAGATTTTTGCTTGCACTCGGCAATAATGCCTAAGGGCATCGATGAGTGTTGCCGAAGAGACTGAGCGAGAGATTTCACGGGCCCTTGGCTCTTCGCCAAATCGTACAACACGGCTTCTCGCGCTTTTAAAGCGTCAACCCGGTCTTTAACCGATGCCACGATCTTTTCGAGGAACATGCCTATGCCTCCTGTTGCTCTTGGTGCTGGCTTTGAGAAATGAGTTCGTCAACAATTCGTGCTGCTTGCCCTGTTTGAATCGCCTCGCGTGCCATATCGACACCCTCCTTAGGTGTCTCTACGGCGCCCGCTGCATAAAGCCCTACACCCGCATTAGCCAAGACCATGTCCAGGTAAGGCCCTTCTTCCCCACGCAATACCTGGTAGCATATTTGAGCGTTTTCTGCCGGATCTCCCCCACGAAACGCCTCTTTGGGATACGTCGGCAAACCCAAATCTTCTGGCATCCATTGTCCATAGCGGATACCCTCACTATCTGCGATCCCAAAAATGGTGGGACCGGCTAGGGACACTTCGTCAAGCCCGCCCGCTCCCTGAACCACAACGGCACGCTGTAATTTCAACCGCGACAACACTACCGTAATCGGCTTCACCCATTGTTCGCCGAATACACCCAATAATTGATATTCGGGATGGACAGGATTGGTTAAAGGCCCCAGCAAATTGAATACGGTTCGAACCCCTAATTCTTTGCGAGTTTGGGCTGCATACCGCATCGACGTATGAATTTGTTGGGCAAAAAGAAATCCAAACCCAATTTCGTCTACGAAGCGGGCAACCTCCGCCGGATTTTGGGTAATGCGAATACCTAATGCTTCTAATAAATCCGCACTGCCACTTTTCGATGTCGCCGAACGGTTTCCATGTTTGGCCACATGCACCCCACTAGCCGCTACCACAAAGGCTGATACGGTCGAAACATTAAACGTAAAGGACCGGTCTCCTCCGGTGCCACAGGTATCTAGCACAGGTCGGTTCGCTAAAACGATGGGGGTCGCATGATCTCGCATCGCACGAGCAAATCCCGTCAATTCATCGACCGTTTCACCGCGGACGGCAAGGGCCATCAGGATGCCGGCCACTTGAACTGGGGTCGCTGCACCATTCATCATGGCGTCCATCAATGCATATGCCTCTTCTTCATTCAACTTATCGCCTTGACTTAACCGCATAAGATCATGGCGTATCAACTCTTCTTCAGTATTCATAGCGATGCTCTCCTTGATAATGAGATTGTGCAGCTTCCGACAATTCCAAGAAGTTTTTCAGAATGTCCATGCCTAAAGGCGTTAACACGGATTCGGGATGAAACTGGATGCCAAAAATCGGATAGGATCGGTGCCTAATGGCCATGACCGTACCATCACTGCTTTTTGCCGTCACCTCCAACTCGTTGCTGGATTCAACGTTAACCGCCAGCGAGTGATAGCGTCCGGCCAAAAAACCTTGCGGCAGACCGCGGAAAATGTCTTCCTCATTGTGAAAAATCTTATCGTCCTTCCCATGCATCAGGCGCACAGCGGGTCCGACTTCTCCGCCAAAGGCATAGGCAATCGCTTGATGGCCTAAACAGACCCCCAAGATAGGAATTTCGGAACCTAAGGCGCGGATCAAATCGACCATAATCCCAGCATCTTCTGGCCGTCCTGGACCAGGTGACAGAACAATGCGGGAAGGATTCATCTGACGAATTTCGTCGACGCTCACCTCATCGTTTCGAACCACACGCAATTCGTGACCAAGCATCCCTAAATATTGCACGAGATTATAGGTAAAAGAATCATAATTATCGAGGACCAGAATCACAGCCATTCCTCCTCAGTGGCGTGTAACACGGAAAGAGCTGCCGCCGCCTTATTCATCGATTCCTGAAATTCAAATTCGACTTGCGAATCAGCAACAATGCCGCCCCCAGCTTGGACCGATACCGTATCTCCCATCACATCTAAAGTGCGAATCGTAATACAGGCATCGAGATCGCCCCGGTGGGATAAATATCCGACAATACCGCCATAAGCTCCTCGAGCTTCAGGCTCTAATTCTTCGATAATTTCCATTGCTCGGATTTTTGGAGCTCCGGTTAAGGTGCCCGCGGGAAAACATGCCGCTAAGGCATCAAGCGCATCATATTGCGGTTTGAGATGTCCTTGCACTTCCGAGACAATGTGCATCACATGAGAATAGATTTCCTTGGTCATAAATTGAGACACGGTTACAGAGCCATATTCACAAACCCGGCCCAAATCATTACGAGCCAGATCGACGAGCATCACGTGCTCGGCTTTTTCTTTGGGATCAGCAATTAACTCATTCCATAATCGCTCGTCCTCCGCGGCACTCGCCCCCCGCTTTCTCGTGCCGGCGATAGGCCTATTAGAAGCGACATGATTCGTCACACGCACCAATGCTTCAGGGGAGGACCCAGCCAGTGTCCGCCGCGGAGTTTCTAAATAGAATAAATAAGGCGAGGGATTGATATGACGTAACTTCCGGTATAGCGAAAAAGGATCACCCGAGATGTGCGTCGATAATGTTTGCGATAACACAACTTGAAAGATGTCACCAGCTAAGATGTAGTCTTTGGCCCGCTTTATCATCTGATTGTAGTATTCACGCGTCATATTTGACTTAATCGGCGTTAATTGCCTGACATGAGGTTCGGCCAACATCAGTGGCTGACGTAAGGCATCGACGAGAATTTCCATCCGGGTAAATGCTTGATCCATTTGGTCGCGTAAGGATTCTACAATCACGGCCACTTGTTGTTTGCGGTGGTCGAATGCAATAACCGCTTTAGGCCAGACCCACTCCCAATCTGGACCCCGTTTAGCGTGACGCCGCGGCAATTTTTCCAACCGCCTTATCCAGTCATACCCAAAATATCCAATAGCTCCGCCAACAAACGGCCATTCAATCTCTTGGGGTACGGCAATGCGTTGACGCTGTTGTTGACGACGAATGAGTTCCAAAGGATCATTAGAAACCTCAGTACCTTCTGGACCGACCAATACCGCTTGACCATCGGCTTCTAGTAAACGTGCCCATTCACCAATCGCAATAAACGAATACCGTGCTACCTTGTCGTCGCCTTCAACACTTTCCAACAGGGTGTGTGCGCCAAATGGGCGCAAGCGTAAAAAGGCTGAGATTGGGGTAATTTGATCCACCGCAAAATTTCTAACAACAGCAATGTGTTCACAATCCGGACTGTCCCATAATGCATTGTGGCCTATTCGGTCCATCAGCCGGCTCATCCTTTCATGGTGCTTACATAAAAAAATAACCTTTCATCCCACTCCAAGGGACGAAGGTTTCTCCGTGGTGCCACCCTAATTTAGACTGATCATCCAGTCTCTTATTTTCCATACAGGCAAAGTCACCGATATGGCTTCTATGATAACGGTAGAAGAACCCGGCCAAGCCTACTTGTCATTCGGTTGGCAGCTCCTGGGCCCATTCTCGTGTACTCCCCTTACCGACCTTGCACCCCCGTCGGCTCGCTAAAAAGGTTCCATACCGATACTCTTCCCAATCATCGCAAACAAATTCTGATATTTTCCGCTTTCATTGTATACATCGGTAAAATTTCTGTCAATGGACCCATAGAAAAGCAGCTTAAGAATCAAAAGAAAAAGGACAGGCATGTCATGCGACCTACACTACCAATTGCCTTTCTATACCTTTCGGTGGTAAAATATTGAAATGGATTAAATACATATCTATTGGTAAGGCCCCAAAGATTCTGGGCATTACGCCGAAGACCTTGCGGCGGTGGGAACAGGCCCAAACGATCCAATCCGTGCGCACGCCGACGGGGTATCGTCGCTACCGGGCTGACGACATCATGCGGTTGCTCACCCAACGCCAGATGGGGTTCGGCGCTCGGTGCGTGATTTATGCCCGGGTATCGTCCTCGAAACAGACGCGTGACGGGAATCTGGATCGGCAACGTGATCGACTCCGGGAAGAGGCCCAAAAACGTGGCTATGATCCGGTGTTAGTGGTGGCCGAACAAGCGTCTGGTATCAATGACAAACGCCGTGGTCTCTGGCGAGTGCTGCATCTGGCGGAAAAACGAGGCTTCGATGTGCTCCTCATCGAGTACCCGGATCGACTCGCCCGCTTTGGGTATCGCTATTTGGTCGAATATCTCCGGGCTTTTGACGTGCGAGTGGAAACCGCACAGGATCCGCCTCCGGCCTCTTTCGAGGACGAATTGACCCGCGATCTCATTACGATCTTGACGGTATTCTCCGCCAGGCTCTACGGCAGACGGAGCCAGGGGTTTCGGAAGAAAATCACCGAGACCATTCACGAGCACCACGAGAAAGGAGGGGAACAAACATTTGGCAACCGCCGTCAAGACCCTGATCTTGCCGCTCCTTGATGCCAATCCCGGCAAGCGGGAGGCTTTGACGGCCACCGAAACCTTGTTTACCCAGATGGTGCAGTTCTACCTAGACATCCTGCTAAACCAACCATCCTTCTGGGACAAGGTCGTCGAGGGGGACATCCAAACTGGGGCAATCCTCTCCGAACAGATTCCGACGAACAAGGACATCCTCACTCGGCTAGAGTTTGCGACCATATCCACTGCGACTCACCCCATCCCCCCTCACCCGCTCTCCGGCCTGCCCGGTGCCGAAGCGGCTCCGGTCCTGTTCCGCCGCGCGGCCATCAACCGGGCCATCGGCCTGGCGAAAAGTTACCGAGCCACCCGGCGACGATGGGAAACCCGGGCCGCACACCGTCGCGGGAAGGCTCCTACCATTCCGACTGTCCGGTCGATGCCCGTTACCCTTTACCAAGGCATGAGCCTGCTGGTGCGCGAGGAAACCCGTTCCTTCCTGCGGGTGAAAGTCTGGAACGGGGAAGTCTGGCGGTTCGAGGCGTATCCTGTTGCCATCGCTCCCTATCAGCGTTCTCTGCTCTCTGTAGCCGAAGCCGAGCAGGCCCGGATGGACAAAGTGCGGGCCGAGGCGCGGACCTTGCAAAAAGCCGGCCGAGAGGAGGAGGCCCAAACCCTTCTGAAGACCGAAGGCAAGCAGCAGAAAGGCGTTCCGGTGATGGCATCCGGCACCCTTTTCCATGACGGCAGCCATTGGCGGTTCCACGTTCCGCTCTTCACCCCGATCCGGGTGAAACGGGCCCAGGACCAGCTGGCCGAGAACCCCAACCTGCCCATCGCCACGGTGGACCTGGGGGTCAACAACCTCGCAGTCGCCGTGGCGTTTCAGGGCGCGAAGGTGACCGGCACCCGGTTTATCCCCGGACGGCCGCACGAGCAGCGGAGGTTCCGCAGACTCAAGGCGATTGCTGTCCGGCAACACAAAACAGGAGGTCGTGCGAAACGAGGAGCGAACCATCCCATCTGGAAACATCTCAAGCATCGGGAAGACGCGGTCGCTCAGCAGGTGGCACGCCAGATCGTGGATTTCGCCCAGGCAAACGGGAGCAAAGTGATCGTGTTCGAGGCTCTTTCCCACATGAGAAGCCCCCAGCGCATCGGCTGGATGAAACGGCAAAACGTGCGTCGCTCTTACTGGATGCGCGGCAAGATCATGCACTGGGTGCGGCACATGGCGTTACACGCAGGGATTCTGACCGTCACGCGGGATGCCCAATTCACCAGCCAAGCCTGTCCCCGCTGCGGTCATCTGGGGGCGCGGTTCCGCGAGGCAACCCGTCATCGCCGCCGAGGCCAGGATGTGTTTCACTGCTATGCCTGCGGATGGAGCGGGAATGCCGACCTGGTGGGAGCCTTGAACCTGCGCAAGAAATGGCTGCGGATCTTCCCCGCTATCGCCAAATTGCGGCACGAGCAGAAGCTCCGTGAGGCTCAGGGCCAACGCACGAACCGCAGGCGGAGTGAGACAGTGCCAACGATGAAAACCGGCCCGAACCGGAGCGGGGTGTAACCGCGCTGCGGACTCCACAAGAATTGGGCGGTCGGCTTCCCGGCTAACCAACCCAACAGGCGACACGCTGTCCTAAGCGGCCTGGGGATGCCGGAAGTCGCGGGGAGGCCAGTGGTTCTCCCCCGGCAGACAGAAAGGCGTCGAAGCACCGGCTTTGTCCCGGACAGCGCCTGATGTGTACCCTGCAACCGGCTAGAAATGGCCGGAGTAACCGGGATGGAGCGGATGGGTGCTTCACAAGCCGCTCTTCCCCCTTTGGGGGATCCCCCGGAATGGGGCTGCCGTGAATAGCGGTTGTCCCTCGTTGTCCCAAGAATTGGGCAGCTGCTGATACCACTCAATGCAAAACTTGTGAAGGAATGCCGTCATCCATGGCATCGAGAACCCATGTCCGCAAGGCTTGATGTTCAGGCTGCACTAATTGTGGATCGGAGCGGACAATTTCTCGTGCCACACCACGCGCGCGCTGCAATAAGTCTAAATCTTTAAGAGGATGGGCTAATTGAAATCCTGTTAATCCATGTTGGCGCATCCCTAAAATTTCTCCCGGGCCACGCAGTCGTAAATCTTCTTCCGCCAATTTCAGCCCCTCATGAAAACGGACCATAGCTTCTAAGCGTTCTCGAGCTTGATCCGTTTTGGGGTCGGCAATGAGAAAACACGTTGCTGGCTTAGGTCCCCGTCCGACTCGTCCGCGCAACTGATGCAGTTGGGCTAATCCAAACCGGTCGGCTTCTTCAATGACCATCATCGTTGCATTAGGGACATCAACACCGACCTCCACGATGGTGGTTGCAACCAAGACATCAATGTCCCCTTGGCGGAATTGTTCCATAATGCGCGTCTTATCTTTTGAGTGCATTTTGCCATGCAATAAACCAATGCGCCAACCAGGAATTTTTTTCATGCCCTCGGCCAAATCCACCGCTGCTTTTGCTTGAGTCTCTTCATCATCGCCACCGACCAAGGGACACACGACATAAGCTTGTTCGCCACGTTTGACCGCGGCCATCACCCGTTGATAAGCTATGCGCCGGTCTTTGTGCGATAAATGAATGGTTTCCACGGGTTTGCGACCCGGTGGTAAACCCCTCACTTCCGATACTTGTAAATCGCCATATACTGTTAGAGCTAAAGTACGGGGAATAGGTGTTGCAGTCATCACCAACATATCAGGGTATTCCCCTTTCAAGGATAAACGGGCACGTTGTTTGACTCCAAACCGATGCTGCTCATCAACCACAACCACGCCCAATCGCTTAAATTCCACACGGTCCCCAATTAAGGCCTGGGTCCCGACTACCAGCAAAATGCTTCCCGTTTTCAATGCTTCCCGGTAAGTGTCGGCATGCCGGTCCTTTCCTGTTAACAGAGCGACGGACAATCCTAAAGGACGAAGAAAATTTTGCAGCACTAACCATTGCTGCTCCGCCAACAATTCCGTGGGTGCCATGAAAGCGGCCTGGTGGCCTGCATCCACAGCGGCCAACATGGTCAAAATAGCGATGACCGTTTTCCCAGATCCCACATCGCCTTGCAAGAGCCGGGCCATGGGCGTTGGCTGCCGTAAATCATGTTGAATCTCGTCCCATGCCTTTTTTTGCCCCTCTGTTAAGGAAAAAGGAAGTGAGGCTAAGAATCGCTGCACCAAGGGTCCATCAGGCTTTTGCACCATACCGGGCACATGCGGATCAACCTGATGCATCAACAACACGGCCAAGGCAATGCGCAAAAATTCGTCGAACACCAGCCTTTTGCGAGAGGCTTCCAGTGCCAGGGCATTGGGCGGAAAATGCTGATGCAAAATTGCTTCCGGGCGTGAGATTAAGCCTTCTTGCTCTTGAATCGGCCGAGGTAAGGGATCTGAAAGTTGGGGGGCAAAACGCGGAACGATGTCGCGCATGAGCCTTTGCATAAATACCTGTTTTAACGAACCGGATAGGGGATAAATGGGTACCAAGCCTAACAAGGGTTCGCGGTCTTCCGTCATGACTTGAAAGTCAGGATGGGCCATACTTAGCTGATGGCCGCGTCGCTCGGCCTTACCGCTGAAAATTGCTTTGTATCCGGGTTCAAATTGACGTTTTAACCAGCTCGCATGAAAAAAGATGGCCGTTAATGAGGCATGTCCCTCTTGAATCTGCACACGCAATATTTTCTTAACAGGATCATAATGGGCGCTTTGGATGATTCCCTGGACCGTTACACTCTCGCCGTCTTGGACCATCCACAACGGAGTAATAACTGAGCGGTCTTCATGACGATGTGGCCACAATCCTAAGAGATCTTCAAACGTTTTTACCCCAAGATTTTCTAGTTCTAGTGCCCGTGTTTCCCCTATTCCTGGCCATTTAGTAACCATATCGCCCGGCCCCAACAGTACCGAATGGGTCGTTCGGCTTTTTGCCACGCCACAAATCCCTCCTACAGTTCTGCCAGTTCCACGTTTAACGGGAAGACTCGGAAGTACCGGAGCGAATGCCCTGTACTTCGACAACAACTTTGGCCGGACGAATCGAGACCGCATCGGATAACACTTGACTAATCCGGTTTACAATCCGGCGTCCCAGTATGGGAATACGCTCACCGTAGTCTACAATGACGGCAATTTCTACAACAAGCCCTTGATCGGTATCTTGAAAGGTCACTCCCCGGGTCCCCGAGTCTTTTTTAATCAACTCGGTAAGACCCTCTCCCAACCCAAACGTCCCAACATCGGCCACTCCAGGCATCTCAAGAACAGCCGATTGAACAATGGCCGCAAGCACCTCATCGTTAATCGCTAATGTTCCATATTCGGTGCGTCTTTCCATGGCCTAGCCTCCTCGTTTCTTTGCCTTCTTGCAGTTCACTTGTCCCTATGTTACCATAGCAAGGAATGTCATGGCATCGAGGAGGTTCCGTAATGGCGTATCGCTGTGAGGTTTGCGGGAAGCACACCGTACATGGAAATAACGTTAGCCATTCCCATCATAAGACGCGACGGGTATGGAAACCCAATATCCAACACGTTCGTGCTCGGGTTAATGGTAAAGTCAAACGGATTTATGTGTGCACACGCTGCTTACGCTCCGGGCGCGTAGACCGAGCAATCTAATCTATCGCCCGGTCTAGCAGTTTCTCAATATCACTTTGGGAAAATTGATAGGCCGTGTGGCAATAATGGCAGACAACTTCTGCTCCCTGATCTTTTATTAGTTCTTCGATTTCTACCCGGGGTAAACTGGACAAAAGTTCCAGGCTCCGGGTTTTGCTGCACTCACACTGATAGTAAATTGGCTCAGGATCATACCAATGAAGGGGGGTACCCATGACCTCTTCAGCAAGTTGTTCCACGCTTTCCCCGTCCGCTAATCGGTGGCTAATGTGGTCCAAATGGGCGAAACGTGCGCTCACACCATCAATGTAGGGTTCACTACCAGGCAAGGCTTGCACAACGAGACCCCCAGCGGCTTGAACCAAAGAATCCGTGCCGACCAGAACGCCCAAAGCTACAGCACTCGGAATCTGTTCAGAAAGCGTGTAATACTGCGCGAAATCTTGACCAATTTCGCCGCTCAACAATTCCACCTGTCCCTGATAAATGAGGCCATTATGCTCTTCGCGCGTCACTTTGAAAACGCCATCTGTCCCAACAGCTTGTCCCACCGCCAATTTGCCATCATTTCGTAGGGGCAGTGTCACCTGGGGATGTTCAGCGCGTGCGCGCACCCGCCCCCCGGTCCGGGCTTCAGCAATAACTCGTCCTAACGGACCTCCACCATCAACCTCCACTTTAACAAGTGCGGCATCTTTAAAATCGGCGGCCAAAAGGGCTGCCGCTGTCAACAGCCGCCCCATGGCGGCGGCAGCCACAGGGGAGGCCTGGTGAACACGCTGAACTTGTAGCGCGGTATCCTTAGTATTTGCTACAATAATTCGCATCGTTCCATCGGCTGCCGTCGCCTTACGTCGATAATCCGTCATAATCACCTCAGTTATGATTTCTTTTCTTTAGCCCAAAAGCTTAACACCACTTGTAGGATCTTGCCAACAAATCGAGGAACTTTCACTACTTGAACCTGCATTGTCATCCATCCTTTCTCATTGTGCCCTCACTTTACCACCGGGATAACAGCTTCCATCCTAACCAAATGAGTCCAAGTCCGACTAACACCGGACCAAGCCCGGCCCAAAACATCCATAACCCCACAAAGACTGGCCAAATCCATAAAGGAAACACTTTGATAACAATAATGCCACCCGCCAATGATAAACCGGCTCCTGTTAATCGGCGCGTCAATGTCTGTCTTGATCCCATTGCATAACGACGATATCTCACCCTTCTCACCTCCTTCACGGATCATTCACCATGGTACGGAATCTCCCGCAAATGGTGCATGAACCGGTCATAGTCAAGGTGAGTCGTCGAATACAAGGGAACATCATCCAGGAGGTCTTGCGCCTCATTTCATGATATGCGAGAAGGTGAATAAGTGAGTCGTCATCTTTGCAAGATTGTAGGCTGTCTATGCTCTGGCAAATTAATCCAGGCTTAATATCGTTTAACCCATTGGTTAAGAATCAGGCGGTAATGCTCATAACGCACGGGATCATAGATCCCCTGCATCACTTTTGGTAATACATCACATCCCGGCTCATCAATATGAAAGCATCCAGGAAACCGGCAAGAGGCATTATCCCACTCCCAAAATGCCTGCCGGATCAATTGGGGATCCTTGACCGACATTTCTAAGGCGGTATAGCCTGGGGTATCCGCTAACCAGAATTGACGGGTCTTCAAAAGACGTACCCAGCGCGTAGTTTGTTGACCACGACCAATCCGACTCAATCCTTGAATATCGAGTTCTTCATGCGGTAACAACGCTTTAGCCAGGGACGATTTGCCGGCCCCACTCTCGCCCACCATAACCCATATTCCCGTCCGGGGTGCCTCTAAAAATTCCGGAATTCCCTCCCCCGTTGTCACACTCGTGGCCCAAACCCGGTATCCAATATTTTTATATAGGGTCATAAACCGGGTTAGTTTCTCGCGGTCGTCAACCAGGTCAGTTTTCGTGACCACAATTTCCGCTTCCACGTTTAAAATGTGGGCCATCACTAGCCGTTTATCCAACAGTTCCAAACTACCCCGGGGTTCTGTAAAGCTGAAAATCACAAATAGACCGGATACATTGGCCACAGGGGGACGAAAGAGCGAATGGGAACGGGGCAAGACTTTGGTAATAATCGCCTCACCCGGATCCGTCGGCATGATTTCCACCCGGTCGCCAACCAAAATGCGGCCAGCATCCCGTTTAATTTTTCCTCGTAGATAGCATAAATACCGTTTTCCATCATCCGTTTCCACCGTAGGACGATTCGCTTCTAACAACACGACTAATCCCTGCACACGCCACGACTCCTTTATCCTTATGAGGGAGGTGTACTGGTCCCGACAGCGGGACTCGTTGAATTACCGTTTGCTGTTAGTGGTTGGGGCGCTTGCGCTTGCCCATTGAGAAATACCAACAATTGCCCACGGGTCCCATACCAGGTTACCGGAATTTGAATTTGCTGGCCCGGATCCACCTGCTGATAAATGACCTCCTCGTTGCCCGCACTGTCTGTAACAACCACTTTCAAGAGTGATTTGGGCGGTGCATTATTCGGAATTTGCCATGTCGCCACGGTGACGTTTTTCGGCAAGTTGGCACTTTGAGGACTCGGTCCCTCCGAGACCGTGACATTCACTTGGCTCACATTAGCCAGTGAAGAATACGGCTCAGGATTTTGATCAATAATCGTATTCACAGGTTCTGTGCTGTAACTTGCTGTGGGCGTGCCCACGGAAATATTCATCCCAATGAGCAAACTGGCAGCTTGGGATACGGATAACCCTTCCAAGTTCGGCATGATTTGGTTACTCGTTGGAGGTCCGTCTGACACCCAAATAGTCACGGGCTGTCCCTGTGCCAAATTCGTGCCTGGCGCCGGGCTCTGCCTAATAACTTGCCCTTTGGCAGCGTGACTCTTGAGATGCTTGGTTATGGCTCTTAGCCCTTCCGTCTTAAGGTTTTGCACCGCCTGAAAGACATCTTCACCTTTGACATCAGGAACGAGCACCTGCTGAGGCCCGGTCGATAAAATCACTTCGACACTTTGTCCGGCTTTAACCTGAGTTCCTGCTGCCGGAATCTCGTTCAGGATGTAGTTCTTGGGGAGCTGCGATGACGGTGCCTTTCCCCCTACTGTCACCGTCAAACCAAGTTTGCCCAGCTTAGCCCGGGCAGTGCTCAAGGGCTCTCCCTTCACATTGGGTAATGTTACAGCTGGGGTATATATCCAGCGATCAAACGCGTAGAGACCACTTCCAACCAATAAGGCCACAATCAGCGCCGCAATCACCCATGGCAACCATTTTCGTCGGCGTTTGTCAGCCGTACGCGGTTCACTTTCCGGTTTTTTGGTGGCGACTTCGGGCATGAGGGCCTCTTCTCCATGCAAGGCACGTTGAATGTCTTGTTGCATGGCTTTGGCACTTTGGTATCTTTCAGCGGGATCCTTGGACAATGCGCGCTGAACAATTTTTGCTACGGGCTGAGGAATATCTGGGCGCAAGGTGGTCACATCAGGGGCTTCATCTTGAAGATGCTTAATGGCAACACCGATAGGACTATCCGCTTCGAACGGTAATTGGCCCGTTAACATTTCGAATAAGACAATCCCCAAGGAATAGAGATCGGACTGGGGTCCAACGAGTTTTCCTCGAGCCTGTTCAGGACTTAAATATTGCACGGTTCCAAGCAGTGAACCCGTATTCACCAGGGTCCCGGATGTGGCCGCATAGGCAATGCCAAAATCTGTCACTTTCACCGTGCCATCTGCCGCAATCAAAATATTTTGCGGTTTGATATCCCGGTGAACAACTTTTTGGGCATGAGCAGCTTCTAATCCTTGCGCGACTTGATCGGCAATGCGTAAAGCACATTCGACAGATAAAGGGGCATCCCGATCCAATTTATTGCGTAAAGTCTCTCCTGATACCAATTCCATAACCATATAATGGATATCAGGATCTTCGCGCCCGACATCATAAACTTGCACAATATGACGATTCACTAAAGAGGCCGCAGCACGAGCCTCTTGATCAAACCGGTGTACCACTTCGTCATCTTCAGCCCATTGATGTTTGAGGATTTTCACCGCGACCAGGCGATTGAGCGTAATATCACGAGCCCGGTAGACTAAGGACATACCGCCTTGTCCAATTCGTTCTAAGATTTCATACCGACTCCCTAAAATCTTACCTACCATTGCTTTCACCACGGTCTTGCATGACTTCTGCTAATACAACGGTAATATTATCCGGGCCGCCTCGCCTGAGCGCCGCATCCACGAGTTGGTCAATAAGGTCTTGGCCGTGATACCGTTCGGCATAGCGAAGAATTTCATCATCGGCAACAACGGAGGTTAGACCATCTGTGCATAAAAGCAAGCGATCCTCATCTGACCACGGCATGTCGGCCACATCAATCCGTACCCGATCAAATGGACCTAAGGCCCTGGTCAGTACATGTCTTTTGGGATGATCTTGAGCCTCTTCCGGTGTAATGGTCCCGGCGCGTTCCATTTCCCCCGCCACGGAATGATCCATGGTCAATCGAATAATTTGATCATGGCGTATACGATAAGCCCGTGAATCCCCTACGTGACTGAGAAGCAGGCGGTCGGGAAATAATACCGCGGCCGTCAGGGTTGTGCCCATACCTTCCAATCGGGTATCCCCTTGCCCCAACTCGAAAATGCGCCGATTAGCCAAAGACACGGCAGACACCAGGCGCGAAACATCAATGACGTTAACTCCTACCGCATCATCCATGGCTTCTAAAGCCATGTGACTCGCGCGGCTTCCGGCCGGACCACCACCAATCCCATCAGCCACCGCGAGCAAGAATCCCCCAGCTTCAACAGGCCGAATCAAAAAGTCATCTTGATTTTCGCTGCGCACCAGGCCTTGGTCCGATCGACCATAAGTCTTCACGGTGATAACAATTCCTCCTCACGCCGTCGTAGCTGACCACAAGCCGCTTCAATTTCTTGTCCCATTTCCTTTCGTATCGTACAAGAAATTCCACGATCCTGCACGATTCTTTGAAATTCTTCCACCCGTTTTTTAGAGGACGGTTGGAAAGGATGTTCGGGAACAGGATTCCAAGGAATAAGATTGACGTGACACGAAAACCCTTTAAGGAGATTCGCCAATTGCTCCGCGTGCTGATTTGAGTCATTAATCCCCGCCAATAATGCATATTCGAAACTCACACGGCGACCTGTTTTGTGAAAATAGTCTTTACAGGCCTCAATCAGTTGATGAACGGGGTAAGCCTTATTAATCGGCATCAATTGCCGCCGCAAATCATCCGTGGGTGCGTGCAATGATACCGCTAAGGTAATGGGCATCCCTTCTTGAGCTAGACGATAAATGTCAGGGACTAGGCCGCTTGTCGATATGGTAAAATGACGATAGCTCAGATTGAATCCAAGCGGATCATGTGCGATTTGAATAAACTGCATCACGTTCTCATAGTTATCCAACGGCTCGCCAATTCCCATCAAATCCACGCGACTAATGACGGCCCCTTGATCGGCAATCAAATCATTGGCCAAACGGACCTGGTCTAAAATTTCCCCCGCACTGAGGTTCCTTGTCCGTTTTAACAAGCCAGAAGCACAAAATTTACAGCCCATGTTGCAACCAACTTGGGAGGACACGCAGACACTGTACCCATAATCATGAGGGAGGACAACGGTTTCAATATGCTGACCATCATAAAGACGGCCGAGAATCTTAAGGGTACCATCATGACCTCTCTGCACCGTCTCGGCTTGTAAGCGGTATAGGGGAAATTGGTTGGTCATGTTCTCCCGCAATGCTTTGGGCCATGAAGTAATCTCCTCATAATCCTTAACCCTATGACGCCACAATGCTTCAAAGAGCTGCGTTCCGCGGTACCCCGGCAACCCTTGCGCTTTCATCCATGCTGTCATCTCGTCTTTGGACTGTGACAAGACATCCCAAACCTGGTTTTTCACTGACCTCACCTCATGTTCGTAAACGTGCAATAAAAAATCCGTCCATCCCTAAATCCCCAGGAAGTAATATTAAGTTGCCATCTACGACAAATTCTTCGAAAATGGGATCCGGCAAATATTCCCGGACATTCTCATGGTGCACACCGGGATGTGTCGCCAAAACCTGATCCAGAACCATAATGGTCTCCTCAGGTTCTACCGAACACGTACTATAGACAACGACCCCACCCGGTTTGGCAAGGGTGATGGCAGCCGTCAAAAGTTCTTGTTGAAGATTTTGGTGTTCTTGTAAATCATTTTCTTGTTTTTTCCATCGCGCATCCGATCGCCGACGCAAGACCCCAAGATTACTGCAAGGGGCATCCAATAATACCCGGTCAAATACATGGATGTTATTCGCTGCGAAATAGCGGGCATCCATTTCCATCACGGTCACATGATGGGAAAAGCCTAAACGGGTTAAATTTTCTTGAAGCAATTTCAACCGCGTACGAGACAGATCAACCGCGGTAACCTTTGCCTGTCCTTGTGTGCGTTCCAAAATGTGACCGGTCTTGCCCCCGAGTCCTGCTGTCAAATCGACAATGCGCTCGTCAGCTTGGGGATCGAGGACCCATGTGACTAACATGCTACTTTCATCTTGTACGGTGATTAGCCCACTTTGAAATGCTGGCAAGTCTTCTAACCAAAACGAACCCGACACCCGTATCGCTTCAGGGACATAACGGGACAGTTCAGCCCGTACGCCCTCTTGGTGTAATTCTTCCAGTACTGCTTCCCGTGACGTTTTTAAAACGTTGACACGCAAAGACAGCGGAGGCACTTCGTTATTTACCATCAAAATCCTACGGGTTTTTTCTGTACCAAACCGATTTTGCCATCGATGAACTAACCAATCAGGATGCGAAAACTCAACGGCTAAAGGCAAATTTTGTGGTTTCTTAGTCGGTGCCCGTCGTAAAATCGCGTTGACCATCCCGGTTGCTCGAGGAGATACGGATTTGGTTTGTTCCACAGCCGCATCAACAATCGCATAAGCCGGAACCCGGTCTAAAAATCCCATTTGAAATAAAGCCATTCGCAGGATATCCCGCACCACGGGTTCTAATTCTCCGCGCAGGAATGGGGCAAGCCATGCATCAAGATAGCGCTGATTGCGTAGCACACCATAGACAATTTGGGTCATCAACGACCGGTCAGCCGGTGACAATTGTCCAAGACGTGTGCGTTGTGCCAAAGCCTCTCCCACTGGCTCGCCGCCTCGGATTAGCGTCAACACGTTTAACGCTTCGATTCGTGCTGGTCCTGGCCCCGTCATTGACACACCACCTTACCTACAACATGCAAGCCTCGTTGAAAATCCCCAGGAGTCATTTCTTTCCGACCAGCCGGTTTCACCCGCTTAACAATCACCACACCCTCGGCCGTCCCAATCTGCCAGTGATTACCCGCTAATTCCGCCGTCGCTATAGGCTGTGTACCCTTATCGTATGCACATTCTAAGATTTTGACGCGAATTCCTTGACACATAGTATAAGCCCCGGGTTCAGGGCTCATGCTCCGAATTAATCGGTCAATCGAGGTGGCCGGTTGATTCCAATTAATGCGACTATCTTCTGGCGCAAATTTCCCGGCGTAAGTAGCTTGACTGTCATCTTGCGCGGTTTCTTTGACCTGTCCCGACAACAAGCGATCTAAATATTCTAGCAGCAAATCCCGGGCTTGCTCCGCGAGTAAATTCGTTAATTTGCCCATCGTCATCTCATTCGTGATGGCCACAGAACGCTGGGCAACAATATCTCCCGTATCGACACCTTGATCCATCCGCATTAAGGTGACCCCTGTCATGGCGTCACCCGCCCGAATTGCCCAGGCAATCGGATTGGGACCCCGCCACCGCGGTAACAATGAGGCATGCAAATTGAAGGCTCCGTGCCGCGGCAGGCCCAGAACCCATGGCCGCAGTATTTTGCCATACGCCGCGGTAATAATGAGATCAGGAGCCCACTTGACCCAAGCTTCTTTATATGCGACAAGGCGATCCGGCTTATCAACCATCAGCCCTCTTTCGCTGGCTCGTTGCGCGACCGGAGATGGGGTTAAGCGCATATGACGACCTTGTGGTGTATCGGCTTTGGTGACAACGCGAATCGTCAAATCACTGCGGGTTAAGAGCCCGTCTAAAATTACCCGCGCATACTCTGGGGTTCCCATAAATAATATCCGTGCCACGCTTAGTCTAACACCACCTCATCGTCAACCTCTACGGATTCACGCGGAACCACTTTTAAGGCGAGGTCTGTAAAAAGAATTCCGTCCAAATGGTCAATTTCATGTTGCAAACAGCGGGCGAGAAGTCCTTCACAATTCAACCATATTTGGTGCCCATGCCGGTCTAAACCCGTCACCCGAATTTTCTCGGCACGTTCGACTTCTCCCACTAAATCGGGAATGGACAAACATCCTTCATAACCACTTTGAACGCCTTCTCGGTACAAAATCTGTGGATTTACCAGTTCAATTAGGCCGTCCCCGACATCTGCCACCACAACGCGCTTGGAAATCCCAACCTGTGGGGCCGCCAGTCCAATACCATCTGCGGCATACATGGTTTCGGCCATCTCTTTTAATAACGATTGAATCTCTTTATTCACCTTGCGGACCGGTTTGGCAATTTGACGTAAGACGTCATCTCCCGCCAGACGAATTTCCATCATATTGAGTCACCTCGTACGTCATCATATCTCACCATTTATAACATATAATATGGGTCTACCGTAATACTACAGGATAGTTCGTCTCGCTCAATTTCCGAAAGCACAGCCATAATCCGTGGATTTTTGGCTCCCTTTAAAAGAACATGGTACCTAAACCGTCCCCGCACTTTCGGCAAGGGGGCTGGTGCGGGTCCCAGAACCTCGATGCCCATCTCCATCAATCCTGTCACTTTCTCAAAAATGCGGTGAATGGTCTCTTTGGCTTTTTGTTCCGAAGCATCAGCGACTTCTAAGAGCCACAGATTCCCAAAAGGGGGATATCCTAATTCCCGGCGATATTGAATCTCTTGATTGTAGAAATCGTCATAACCGTGAGTGGCTGCACTTTGAATCGCAAAGTGCTCAGGTTCATAGGCTTGTACAATCACGACACCTGGAAGATCGCCCCGGCCAGTACGCCCAGATGCTTGGACAAGCAGTTGAAACGTCCGTTCCGAGCGCCGAAAATCAGGCAAATGCAAGGCGACGTCAGCAGCAACGATCCCCACCACCGACACATGAGGAAAATCCATACCTTTAGCAATCATTTGCGTGCCGACCAATACATCGGCCCTGCGGTTCACAAAATCATCATATAATTGGTAATAGCTGTGACGCGACGATAAGGTATCGCGGTCCGCGCGCAACACTCTGGTACCGGGCCATAATTTCATGACTTCTTCCACGATTCGTTCTGTACCGGCGCCAAAGTAGCGAATACGCCGGCTCCCGCAATGAGGACACGCGGTAGGCGGGTCGATGGTATAGAAACAATAATGGCACATGAGTTTATTCTGGTCTTGATGATAGGTCAGAGTCACTGAACAGTGCGGGCACTGCACGGCCTGACCACAATCGCGGCACATGACAAAGCTCGCATATCCGCGGCGATTGAGAAACAAAATGCCTTGTTCGCCCCGATCCAACGCCCTGGTGAGGGCTTGCTGCAACGCCCGGCTAAAAATTGAATGATTTCCCTCCTGCAATTCTTCGCGCATGTCAATAATTTCGACGGGCGGCAACGTTCGGGTGCCAATGCGGCGAGTCAAGCGAATCCAGCCGATGAGTCCTTGGCGAGCGTAAAAAGCCGTTTCTAAAGACGGTGTCGCACTTCCTAAAACAACCTTGGTGCCCGTCTTGTCCGCAAGCCAAAATGCCACGTCTCGCGTATGATAGCGGGGATGTTCCTCCTGCTTATAAGTGCTTTCATGTTCCTCATCAAGCACAATGAGCCCGAGATCGCGAAAAGGTAAAAAGATTGCTGAGCGAACACCTACCACAATCGCTAAATGGCCATCGCGAACGGCTTGCCATGTTTTGGCACGTTCAGAATCAGTGAGGGAACTATGCCATAATCCTACCGCTTGTCCGAATCGACTTTGGAACCGGCGAACAGTCTGCGGTGTCAATGCAATTTCTGGTACCAGAACGAGAGCTTGCTGACCTTGTTGGACTATGGTCTCAATGATCTGCAAATACACTTCCGTCTTACCCGATCCCGTGATACCTTCCAACAACCACTTCGATCCGGGAGCTGCTTCCACAATCGTCGTCACCGCATGCATTTGTTCTTCATTGAGGGTAAAGGGCGACCTGTGTCCCTTGACTACAGGGAAAGAGGGCGAAGCACTATCCACTCTGTTGATGACAACCGTGCCTTCTTTAACCAGGTCTCGCAAGACCTGACGCATCTCAGGCATTTCTCTTAACAATTCCTCTTTAAGCAAGGGACCCCGCTCCGCTAAAATATCCCACAATTGTTGCCGTTTCGATGGCCGTCCCTGTCTTTGCCCGACAACCTGGCATAATTCTTGCGTCGGCGCCGAAAACGGTCGCAAGCGAATATTCCGGGGCAACATCGCCTTGTACGCTTGAATGGGAAAACAGAGATATTCCTCAGCCATCCACATTCCCAATTCAATCATGACCGCGCTTAACACCGGCACCGGATCAACGACGTTGAGCACGGGTTTTAAGACGACATCCGCTGCCGAATCGGGTGTCCCATACTCATACACAGCCGTGACAATGCCCAGCGTTTCTCCCTTGCCAAATGGCACATGCACACGGTGACCAACACGGATGTCCATTCCCTCAGGTATCACATAACTCCAGGCCCGGTCCAGTCCACGGGCCATACGATCGATAATAACATGAGCTATTTTCATGATTGTCGCCGCATTAACATCGTGATTTCTGCACTCATCAAGGGATTCCCATCATGATCTTCAGTCGTCATATGAACTTGGACAATCCCCCCTTGTTCATGATGGCGAAGATTAGTACAGACAAGCCGTACATGAATGGCCATACCGATCGTCACGGGACGCAAAAAACGGACATGGTCTAATCCATAAAGTGCGATCACTTCAGGAGCTTTTAAGGGAATCAGACCAAAACTTATCGACAATGTGCCCAAGCCATGGAGAATTCTTTCTCCGTAGCGGGTCGATTTCGCGTAGGTCTCGTCGGTATGTAAGGGATAGTGGTCACCGCTCCATTCCGCAAATATATCGATATCCTCTGGTCGAATCGTGCGGGAAGAACTAATGTATGTATCTCCTACATTGAACGACTCAAAATTCCGATCAAACATTCGTCGGACTCCCCTTTTTGGGTTGGAGAACACTTAATAAATCGGCCACTTGACTCGCTAACTGCTCTTTGGTCATATGTTGTAACGTCGTATGTTCATCCTCAGGTCGAATGATCGCCGCTTTATATTCGCCATCTCCAAAACCGCGGGATGTGCCAACCTGATTAGCTATAATGGCATCAAGATGTTTTCGCCGCAATTTATCCCTTGCAGATTCCAGGACATTGTCGGTTTCTGCCGCAAATCCTATGAGAATGGTGGTATCACGATATTTTCTTCCCAATTCAGCCATAATGTCAGGATTGGTTTCCATTATCCAAGTCAGATCTAATTGACTCTTTTTTTGTTTCTGCATGTGGGGATAAGCTGGTCGAAAATCGGATACAGCCGCGGCTCCGATAACTGTATCGATGTGTCCGATGTGGTTCTCAACCGCCCTTAACATATCGCGGGCCGAGACAATTTCCTCATAGTGAACGTGATTAATCGCTAGCTCCCGTACGCGTGGACCATGAATGACCACCACCTCGGACCCCCGAGCGCTGAGTTCCCGAGCTAAAACGATTCCCATAGTTCCCGTCGAAGGATTTGTTAAAATTCGTACCGGATCAAAATGTTCCCAAGTCGGACCGGTTGTAATCAATATGGAACGTCCTTGTAATGTCTTCGGTCGGAACAATGCCCATAACGCCTCGAGAATTTCTTCGGGTTCAGCCATGCGTCCAGGGCCTGTTAATCCCGAGGCTAAACGTCCTCGATTAGGACCTATCACGGTAATCATGCGGTCGCGTGTTAAGTCTTGGAGGCGCGCCTGGGTCTGCGGGCTTTGCCACATTTCACTTTCCATGGCTGGGGCGACCAACACAGGCCCAGAAAATCCTTGAAAAATAAGGGTCAACAAATCAGACGATAAACCCAAAGAGAGTCGCGCCAGTAAATTTTGCGTTAGAGGAGCCACAATTATCACATCAGCCCAATGGGCCATTTTTACATGCGAAAGGGGCCCCATCGGCTCATCCGTCGCATGAATTCCTACCGGATTTCCCGTTAGAGCACGAAAAGTTAACGGCCCAATAAATTGCGCCGCAGTTTCAGTCATCACCACAAAGACATCATGGCCAGCTTTCACTAGGCTGCTCGCCAATTCACAACTTTTGTAAGCGGCAATGCCGCCTCCAACACCTAAAATAATCCGCATATCCTATTTAATGCCGACAGGAGGGACTTCTACCGTAATAAGTCCTTTGTGAATCTCTTCCAGAGCAATCGTTACCGGTTTGCTCGCATGACTTTCAACCAAGGGATGGCTACCTTCGGTAATGGCACGACCCCGGCGTGCCGCTGCTACAGCTAGTGCGTATTTGCTTTCATGCCGTTCCGTTAATTCTTTCACTGTCAATCCACGTGGATCCATGTGCCTATCGCTCCTCTTCTTCTGCTTCGACGGTGTCATCGTCGTCCTCGTCTTCGACCGCTGACACTTCTCGGCTGGCTAATCGGTTGGCGACCGTTTCCGGTTGAACAGCCGACAAAATGACATGATCGCTGTCCGTAATAATGACCGCACGCGTTCTCCGACCATAAGTCGCATCAATCAGCACGCCGCGATCGCGGGCCTCGGTAATAATGCGCTTAATAGGCGCCGAGTCAGGACTAACGATTGCCACGATTCGGTTTGCAGAAACAATGTTACCAAACCCTATATTGACAAGTTTAATATCCAAGCCTTAGCCTCCCGAAGTGGCTTGCAGAGCATCCTTACCCACTCTGCTATCGTTTTTCATCATATCATAGATGCTGAGTAACAGACTAACTTTGCGTGATAGCAAAGCACATCCATATTCCATCATCTCTCATCGTTATATGCATCTTAGACCGCCATGGTTCGGGGTTCCTCATACGACAAGACATCAAAGTTTATGAAAAAAAGAGGACTTAGCCCATTCGGCCAAGAGCCCTAAGGGACGATCGCCAATGACACTGATACAATGGGATCCATAACGAAAAGATAGTGTACTCCATAAACCATCAGTCATCCCACTAAATCCGGGATAACCCTGCACCGGGTTATGGTAACGACGGCATGCCTCGGCTTCAGCTGATTGCATGGAAGAAACAACCACCATAACTTGGTTGAGTCCGTGACCATAACGTATGACTTCCTGATGCGGCCACTGGGAAATATGGGTTTGAGTTAGAGGACCAAAATGTTCCGGCACCATATGCTCCACTAACCCTTTGGACCACTCAACATGTGTCATGCGGTAGGTATTGAGTAATACAGGACCTTTTACAGACGGTCCCGGGTTCCCCGATGAATAGACCAACGCTTTGGCTTGAAATTCCAGGTGCCGGCCTCGGTACAATGCCACACCCAAGGGTTCTGCTGTACGGCCCTGAAAGAAATAGGTCATCCGGGTAAGCGATACCGGTACCCGAGGATGGACCAAATTCACAACATAACAGGGCACCCCAGCTATCATGGTTTGACCCACATGTACTTGCCATTCTTGTAATTGTTTGAACGTCGGCAACATCCATTTTATCGGCCACGGCAATACGTCATTTACACCGGCATTGACCAGTAATCGTGTCTGGTTCTTCGGATTAACTAGCTGGATCTTGCCATCATTCGCTAATAAGGTGGATAGAATCTTTCCGTTCATGGCGAGAGCATCGACACGCCAAAGTTGGGGAGATGCCTCATAGAAATTAATCAGTCGGGTTGCAGGATCTTCCATAATCTTGTGAACCCATGGTCCCCAATCGGCAGCAAATGGGGCATGGGTCAATGCCAACGTCTCCACAAAGTTTCCCTGTCTGATCGCTGCATAGCTTCTTTGCACAATTTCTCGAGCACTTTCTTGAGGTAATGTCCCGTGAGCCTCAGCAGCTGGTGTCACATAAATCAAAATGCCTGCCACCACCGCGCCCAAGGCACTGATTACGGTCATAAACTGGGTTTTCCTCATCTTGCCACCTCCCGAGGTTATTCTACCCGGAACTGGACAAGATATCCGGTCTATTCGCGACTTAAACGCAAGACCCAAGTTATCTCCAAGTGGTGAATCTAGACCATCACCATCAGCATACCAAATAGCACCATGATGATACTTCTATTGCCACAACACACCTTATGCGACCTTATATCCCCATTTTAGATGTACGGGTCTTGCCAACCATTTTCTGAGACAATATGATCCAGCCTTCGACTCCTCTATTGCCTTGAAAAATTTATAAGATTTTAATTCTAGCCTTGTATCTTAATTAGGAAAGATCAGATTGTGACACGGGAAATAAATTTCGTCGATATTATTTCCCTGTGAATTCCGTGAGTACAGTCCGTTCCTTATTGACAGGTGCGAGAGTTCGTCATCAAGTCGTCATCAAGTCGTCATCAAGGAAGAATTACCCGTCACATGATATACTATGACCTAATCCACTCGATAAACTGAAGAGGAGACTGTCCTGTGCTGGCTGCTGTTCATACGGTGACTCAATGGCTTAACGAAGCGGGATATCTCGCGGTCTATATTGTATTACTTGTGGAAAGCATTGGAATTCCTAGCCCATCAGAAATTATCTTGCTTTTCTCCGGATATGAGGTATGGCTAGGGCATTTTTCCTATCCCATTGTGGTTTTGGTCGCTGCAGCCGGAAGTACCACAGGAGCTACCGGAGCATATTTCATTGCCCGCTTGGGAGGACGTCCTCTCATCCTTAAGCATTTTCGCTGGGTTTTTCGAACGCCCGAACGTCTAGCCTACTGGGAAAACTATTTTCGTACGAAAGGGGACAAAGTTGTTCTCATTGGGCGCATCATCTCCGGCGTGCGTATGATTATTTCGTTTCCTGCGGGCCTTTTTGAAATGCCCTATCCTCGCTTTCTCTTATATACGATTTTGGGTTCAATTATGTGGCCCTTAATTGCCGTCACCGCTGGGTACTTGCTCGGTCCCCATGTGGTATCTGGTCTCGAAGCCACGAAAAAGTACGAGACACCCGTGCTGATTGGATTAGTTTTATTAATCGCTCTATGGTGGTGGTATGAACGCCGTAAAAAGAAACGGCAAATCATCACCCCGGTACCCGAAGATGATCATATCGATGCGCAAGACACCACGAAACCCTAAAGAGTTGGCGATAATGCCTGACAAAAAATCGCGGACTTCTGATATCCGCGATTTCTGATTTGGCAGTCGCTTTATCGTAATTCAAAAACTCCTTGACAAATTTCTTGTGCTGTTCCCGTCAAATAGACGACGCCCGTCCCCTCGTCCCAGGAAGCTTCCAGTGTACCTCCTGGCACGGAAATGGTGGCATGGCGCTCGACGCGCTCGGTGAGAACCGCTGCCACGATAGCAGCCGAGACCCCTGTACCGCAGGCTAAGGTCAATCCCGCACCTCGTTCCCAATGTCGCATCCGCAAATGATGGGAATCAACAACCTCGACCGAATGCACATTGGTCCGGTGGGGAAACATCGGATGATGCTCTATTTTCTGTCCCAAGCGTGCCATAGTCTGTTCGTCCCACAACGGTCCAAAAATAATAACATGAGGATTCCCCATTGATACACAGGTAATGTGCAGCATCGTCTCATCAAGGTCCAAAGGCTCGTCAATGCACGTAGATTCCCCTTGACCCAGCATACCGATCTCGTGCCGTGTGAGCCGAGGGACTCCCATATTGACCCGGATAACCGACGCTCTCCCCTCTTCGGTTTTCAAAACCTCCGGGTATAATAGGCCCGCTCCGGTCTCTATGGCCTGGCCGGGATCAAATTCACCCCGGTCATAAAGCCATTTGGTCATCGCACGCAGTCCATTACCACACATTTCAGATTCGGATCCATCGGCATTAAAAATCCGCATACGTACGGGAGCCACCTTCGACGGTGCAATCAAAATAATGCCGTCACTTCCGACGCCAAAATGTCGGTCACTCATCTTGATGGCATAGTCTTTCCAAACGTCATCGGGAACCTCCTCCATGTCCCTGATATCTATAAACAAATAATCGTTTCCTAAACCATGCATCTTCGTAAAACGTAAGGGTTCCAATTGTCCCACCCCAAGGCTCCTCCTTTTCTTCCCTCAAGCTAATTTCTTAAAGAGCGTACTCTCGTGATCTTTTCATTAAGCACAATGGATTCCTCCCATTATATAGTTCTTGATTGCGTGGTCATAGACCCCATAGACCGACCTGAGGCACCTGAGGCAATTACTGCACTGAACCGTGAACAAAATGACGAATCGGCCTCAAAACAACGTCACGGACGGCAGCCAGCAATTGAATAAAGCCGGATGCCAGTACCACTATTCCCCAATCCAACAAACCTAAGGGATCGGTCTTAAAAAGTTCTCGGAGGCTCGGTACATAAATAATCGCCAATAACATCATCACGGAGGACAACACGGCCAACACAGCCCAGATATTAGAAAACAACCCGATTTCTAAAAAGCTGCGATCCTCAGCCCGGGCATCAAACACATGAAACAGTTGACTCATAATTAATGTGGCTAAGGCCATGGTTCTGGCTTCCCGTAATCCCATACCCCATAATTGTAGCGACCAAATAAAAACCAGCAACGTACTGACCCCTATTAAAAGACCACGGAACGCAATTTTCGTGCCGAGTCCCCGAGCAAAAATACTTTCATTGGGATCACGAGGTGGCCGATCCATCACGCCGGGGCTTGGCGGATCAACGCCTAAAGCCATCGCGGGTAAGCCGTCGGTTACGAGATTGACAAAGAGAATTTGGATGGGCAATAAAGGTAAGGGCAATCCCAAGAACGCTGCTAAGAACATCACCAAAACTTCACCAACATTGCACGATAATAAATAGCGGATAAACTTGCGGATGTTATCGTAAATCGCTCGTCCTTCTTCAATAGCACGGACAATAGTCGCGAAATTATCATCGGTTAAAATCATCGCCGACGCTTCTTTGGTGACGTCTGTTCCCGTTTTGCCCATCGCTACGCCAATATCCGCTTCTTTAAGAGCTGGCGCATCATTGACCCCGTCTCCGGTCATGGCCACGACTTCCCCATGGGCTTTCCATGCACGCACAACGCGAAGTTTGTGTGGCGGTGAGACCCGTGCATAAATCCGAATGTTTTCTACGCGCTGAGCCAAGTCCGTATCCGTCAAAGTATCCAATTCGGGTCCCGTAATGATTTCATCGGCTCCAGCGACCATGCCCATGGCTTCACCGATAGCGCGAGCGGTTTTTGGATGATCCCCGGTAATCATAACCGTTCGCAATCCTGCCCGTTTGGCATCTTTCACGGCTTGCACGGCTTCGGGGCGCGGAGGATCCATCATCCCCACTAGTCCCAGGAGAATTAAATCGCGTTCCCAATGATCTTGGGGTTCCTCCCCCGTTGTGGAACGATAGGCAACCCCTAACACGCGCAGTGCCCGCGCCGCCATGTCATCATTAATGCTCCGAATGCGCTGACGCCATTCATTATCTAGTAGGACCAGGCGGCCATCAATTTCGAGATATCGACAGAATCCCAACAACACATCGGGGGCTCCTTTAACGAAAACGGTATAACGATTATGTCGGTCGACTGTGAGAACTGCCATCCGTTGTCTTTCGGATTCGAAAGGAATTTCTCCCTTTCGCAAATATTCTGAAGCCACCTCGCTTAAGTCAATCCCCCCATGGTTCGCTGCCCAAAGCAGCGCAATTTCTGTGGGATCGCCTTTAGCCTTATCCGGATTATCTGGATCCTTCTCATCGACAGAGGCATTATTACAAAGCGCAGCCGCCGTATACAACTTGGGCAACGTCGGGGAAGTCCTCGACTCATCAGTGGTATCAATAAAGTCATTATCAACCCAAATCTGTGTCACGGTCATTTGATTTTTCGTCAAGGTACCAGTCTTATCGGTACAAATAACCGTTGTGCAACCTAACGTTTCTACAGCTGGCAATCGCCGAACGATCGCATGGGCTTTAATCATGCGCTGCACCCCTAAAGCTAGCGCAATGGTCACAATGGCCGGTAAGCCCTCAGGAATTGCGGCAACAGCTAAACTGACTCCTGTTAGAAACATCTGGTAAAGGGGCTCGCCACGAAATAATCCGGTAACCACAACCACCATGACAATCAATAGAGACAAATACACTAAAATCTTGCCGAGATGTTCAAGGCGTCGTTGTAATGGCGTCTGATCTTCCACCGCTTCACGCATCAAATTAGCGATATTGCCCATTTCTGTATGCATCCCGGTTTCCACTACCAAAGCCTTTGCTCGGCCTCTGGCTACCGTCGTGCCCATATAAACCATGTTACGACGGTCAGCTACCGGAATATCTGGCCGTGATAATGGCTCTGTTGTTTTGCTCACCGACTGCGATTCTCCTGTTAAAGGCGCCTCGTCCGTTTGTAAGCCATGCACTTCGATAAGACGACAATCCGCGGGAATGCGGTCTCCCGCCTCCAGTTCGATAATGTCTCCGGGTACGAGTTCTTCTGCTGGCAACATATCAACTTGTCCCCCACGGACAACCCGTGCCTCAGGCGCTGTCAGAGCCTTTAGGGTCTCAACAGATTTCTCCGCGCGATATTCTTGGACAAATCCCAATATCGCGTTCATGACCACGATGGCCACAATCGTGATAGCGTCACCGACTTCCCCGAGAAGAAACGAAACCACTGTCGCTCCGATTAACACGAGTACCATGAAGTCTTGAAATTGACTAAAAAAAATACTCCACCATGGTGTCTTGTCTGCCTCTTGAATTGCATTCAAGCCGATTTCCTGTAACCGCGACTCTGCTTCAGATGTACTCAACCCTCTGTGTGAATCAGAGCGGAGTTGAATAATGGCTTCATCGCTAGTTAAGGTATGCCAGATTTCTGCCACACCCATCCCTCCTGTCTCCACTTCGCCTTATTCTTATGAAACTAAGGACAAGATCAGAACGAAACAGGGCAGCCAGAACACCTTCATTGTCATCCTCTAAAATTGTCATGTTATTATGTCAATTTACATCAATGCCACAATGGAAGCGATAGATCTGTATCCACTGCCGCGCGTTATAATCGCTTACGCAAAGGCTCCGTACAAAAATTATAGGAGGGAACATCATGAAGAAGTTTCATTTCTACTGGATGGATCGTCCCGGAGAGTATCACTGGGTTCAATATGGACAACAAATTCGTCCTGACACCAAGGATAATGCTAAAGCTTCAAACTTACCATTCGTACCTTTTTGGCGAAACAAACTATGAGACGTAGCATGGCGGGGAAAATCCCGAGTGATCAGAAATAAATCGCCTAGGAACATGCATATTAGGTTCCTAGGCGATCGGATTTCTTAAATATGTAACGTTACTGCATATTTCGGGTAATCTTATCCCGAATTTGCGCGTCAACTTCTCCTAGAGACTCTTGCATCAGGTTTAGATCACGTTCCGCAAGATTTTTGGGTAATTCCCCTGACGCTTTCATGCGGACTGCCAAAAACCGTTTCAACTCTTCATCAGGTAACGCTGCGGCCAATTTTAAATTGGTCAGGCATAAGTTCTTATATTGCTCATCATTGGCTTTTTCAGCCATTTCCTTAATTAAGTTGTGCAAAGCGGCCACTTGTTCAGATTCCGATAGCGGCATAAGTTGCTGAAATAACTGTCCCATTTTCGCTTCGCGTTCATTAGGACTTAATGACGCGATGGCAAGAATGTCCATGTCAGACATTACTATCCCTCCCATCTGTAAAACTCATTCACCCTTACTCGTACTATCGTACTGGATAAGGACATGCGTAAAGGGGCTCGTACATCGTGTGCCGAGTTTCCCACAAAATGATCCCGGACTGTTGTCGCCCAGTGTTCATATTGTAGAACGTATTACTTCTACTGTCTAACTTCCAGAAGACCTCGTAAATGCCTTGGGTGATCATCTAGGACCGTCTTCTTATTATCACGATGCCTTATTATTTTACTACTTTGTCCTTGACAGAGTCTGTCGAAAACAGAAAACCCGACCATGATGGCCGTTTAGTCAATTTAAGAAGCAGAGGTCACCAATGCCCATGCTTCTTGCGGGGAAAAAGTCTTCCCTAGATCACCCCGTAGAGCCCGCAAAGCCAGCCTTTCCTTCTCAATTTCCTGGCTTGTTCGAATTCCAAATCGGCGAATAACGGGTAATGGGGGGCACCATCCATCGAGCGCATGCGACAACAGAAATCCCCCCACAACCGCAGACAGGGCGAGCCACTTTTTATCCCGTCCCGATCCTAATAGTAAGCCGAGTAAGACGAAGGTCGACGATGTGACTTCAAGAACCCGTTCGGTATCCCATTCTTGGTCGAGTTCTTGCAACCGTTGTGTGATAGCCTGGGGACCCATCTCCGCCAAGTGAAACACTTTGGACTGGGTTTGGGCATCGATAGCTTGATTGACTTGGGGAATCGTATGCGATTGGACGCGTCCGGTGGTACTTGGTAAGCGTATAATAACCTGTTTTTCCACATCCTCTCCTCCTTGTCTCATAGTCTAAACAAGAAGTTTGAGAACATACCGGAAATCCGTTGTCACATCTGTGAAATGCTGGATGCGTGCAAAGTTTCGGGTTACCCGGTTACAATGATGACACCATGAAGAAAAGCGCTGCCAAAAATGACTTTGGCATCCGTCTCTTTGATCCAGAAGTCCCCCGAATCCTTGATTGATGCATTTCCGTCTAAGTACTGTATCAATCTGGGCCGTCACAATTATCACGGCGACTCACCTGGCCGAAGGGCCCACGATGAGTCGCCTGATCTTCATATTCTTTCATATCCTAAGGAACCATCTGAATGGTCCCAGCTACAGATCATCAACTGGCTAACTGTTTGAGGCCGTAACACGGAAACTCACTAAAATCTTAGGATTATGTGTGTCACTGTGCTATTCACGGTCATCTAAGGGAATAAAATTTCGGTGGCTCGGCCCCGTATACTCAGCCCGTGGACGAATAATGCGGTTATGCCGATATTGCTCTAAAATATGGGCAGTCCATCCGGCAATGCGGCTTACCGCAAAAACGGGTGTATATAACTCCGTCGGAATGCCCAAGGCCGCATAAACCGAACCGGAATAAAAATCAACATTAGGATATAACGGTTTTTTCGATTGGATGGTTTGCCGAATTGCCTCGAGCATTTGGTAATTCTTAATCGTTCCGGTTTGTTCTCCTAATTGGCGGGAAAATTGACGTAATATTGTGGCTCGCGGGTCCTCGGTTTTATAAACACGATGTCCAAATCCCATAATTTTCTTATGTTGCGCCAAAGCATTGTCAATCCAGGTATCGACGTGGTCAACCTCGCCAATTTCTTGCAACATCACCATGACTTCTTCATTAGCCCCACCGTGGAGAGGTCCCTTCAGGGCACCTATCGCCGAGGTTACGGCAGAATACAAATCGGACAGGGTGGCAGCGGTGACCCGGGCCGCAAATGTCGATGCATTTAATTCATGGTCAGCATGCAAAACCAAGGCTGTGTTAAAAACATGGGCAGGAAATTGCTCAGGTCGCTTTCCATGAAGCATGTATAAGAAATTTTCAGCTAAAGAGAGATGGGAATCGGGAGCAATCGGTACTCGTCCTTGGCGTCGACGTTCAAATGATGCGACCATAGTCGGAATTTGGGCAACAAGACGCATGGCCTTGCGTCGATTAGCCTCATACGAATTATCTCCGGCATCAGGATCATAAATACCGGCTAGACTAACGGCTGTACGAAGAGCATCCATCGGATTTGTTGAGGGCGGCACCGAGACGAGTAAATCATAGACCGGCTTGGCAAGCGGTCTCATCGATCGCAAGGTTGTCGTAAATTGATTCAATTGTTCTCGGGTAGGTAGATTTCCTTCCCACAGAAGATAGACGACTTCCTCAAATGTCGTCTGTTCTGCCAAATCACGAACGTCGTATCCGCGATAAACCAAACGTCCTTCTTTCCCGTCGATGAAACAAATTTCTGAGGTTCCCGCTACGACATCTTCTAGGCCTTCTTTAAATTGCACTTCCGACATGGGCATTGGCCTCCTTTTGTTAATAGCTCAAAAAGGTTTGCGTCTTATAAAAACTTGATCCCAGCAAGTAAATTGTAAGGCGGTATTGTCGGACGGGATCCCTCGTTCTAAAAACTCATCCAAACTCATAATCTTCTGTAAAAATTCCGCAGTGCATTCTACAATGAGGACGAAGTGGTTTTCACTTCCCAAACATGTTGCCCTTCAATTTGCATCCCTGTGGGGGGCAGCGAACCACGGCGCATATGTTTTGTCACCTGATCCAGTACAAAAGCCTTCATCACCGCAATTTGAGACGCGTCATCCATTGGACTCGGCGCTAACGGAACATCCACAACCCTTACGATATATTCATCCTTTTTATAGACACCCTCATAGACTTTCAGTGTCACGAGCCATACATCTTCCTGATGAGAAACCGATAAAACTTCTAAAGCCATCCTCTTGTCCCCTTTTGTGACAAATTTTCTACTTTTTCGTATTGTATCCGCTAGGACGCCGAATGGAAATCGTTTAATCCCCATGCCGTCCAAAAAATTCTTTGAATTTCCTGAGCCGCTTCATTTAAATCCAGATCCTGGTCACGGCGAATCCACACGCCAACAATCTCCGCCAGAGCTCCAACCCAACCATGGGCGCCAATCACGGCTTGCGGCCGCGGTACTCCACATTCGATGAGGTCGCTGACAATAAATTCACTGAAGGCTTCGCGAACTCTCCACATGCGTTCTTCAAAAAGCGGGTCCGCTCCAGCCCCTCGGACCAAAACCACTTGCGCCAATTCATAATCTCGTCGGAACACATCGACTGCGGCCTCTAGGGAACGTTTAAGTTTTTCGGATGGATTCTCAATTCCAGAACGCGCCAACATAATTTGCTCCATGACGTGGGTATATAATGTTTCCACGAGCGCCAGAAAGCAATCCTGTTTGCTGACAAAATACAGATAAAAAGTTCCTGTGGCACATTGTGCTTGATCGGCAATCATCCGAATGGTTGCTTGGTGATATCCATATTGGCTAAATATCGTTTGGGCTGCCTTAAGAATCTCCTCTTTACGGCCACCTTCATCCATGGCTCTTTTCCCTTTCCTCAGTCACAATTGCTATAATATAAATTAATACACGTTAGAGGAGCCGTCCATTGCTAAGGAATCGTATTCGACGTGTGCCCGTTACGGTCAGGGGCACGCATTATATTCACGAGTATCTTGTGTTACCAGATGTCTGTGCGGTTATTGCGGAAATTCCCGAAGGGGTTATTCTCGTTGAACAATTTCGGCCCGCCTTAGGGCGCAAAATTTTGGAGTTGCCCGCCGGTCGATTACGACGGGGTGAAGAACCTGTTCAAGGAGCCCGCCGGGAATTACAGGAGGAAACAGGATATCAGGCTGGCGATATGCGCTTGTTATCCCGTTTCTATCCTTCCGTGGGACTGTCACGACACAAAGTGCATCTTTATTACACGGTGAATCCTGTTCCCGGACCAACAAATTGGGATCCGACAGAAGAAATTGAAGTCAAAATTATTCCTGTTAATGAAGTGCCCAATTTATTGATCGAAGGAAGGGCCGCGGACGCCAAGACACATTTAGGCTTGGTGTATTTCCTCAATGCTCGAGGCTGGTTATTACAACGAGGACGATGGCGGCCGGTTCAAACATCCCAGGGTTCACCAGGATGAGGCATTTGCGCTGTCTTGAAACCGTAGAGGGGCGCGGGATTCGCAGAGGCTCATAAAGAATTTCCCCCATTCATGGACGGAGGAATGCGGCTTTTCGGTTCCCGGTCGGCCGCCGGCGGCCGATTTGACCCCACCCGCGGCACACCGTGCCGCGATCCCCGAAACCCGCAAAACCCTAAGAAAAACGGGCCGAGCTCTGGTAAAATTGAAGTACCAACCACAATTTTCCGAAAGGAGCTCTCCCGTATGGCTATCATACCACAACTTTCTCTCTTTTCGTGGCAAGATCTCGAAGAATTAGGCGACCTCGAACGCCTCGTGCTCGTCCTCGAGACGGTCCCGGATGAAACCCTCATGGCCCACCTGGAAGCCGCCCGTGGGCATGGGCGGAATGCGTACCCGGTCCGGGCGATGTGGAATTCGGTGTTGGCCGGGGTGGTTTTCCAACACCCCAGCATCGAGAGCCTTCGCCGAGAACTGGCCCGCAATGCGCAACTGCGCATGCTGTGCGGGTTCCGCAACGCGGCCGTCCCGCCCGCGTCGGCCTACACCCGATTTCTGCATCGTCTGATGGCCGAACAGGATACCGTGGACGGGATGTTTGAGCAGCTGGTGGATGACCTCGCCGCCGTGCTCCCGAATTTCGGTCAGCGCTTGGCCATGGACAGCAAGGGTATCTCGTCGCGGGCCGTGCGGCCCGCCAAAAACCCCACCGCCGATGGGCGCCGGGACGTCGATGCCGATTTTGGACGGAAGGAATACCGCGGTGTGCATGAGGACGGGACTACCTGGACCAAAGTGGTCAAGTGGTTCGGGTATAAGCTGCACCTGGTGGTGGATTCGACGTACGAATTGCCGGTGGCGTGGGAGGTGACGAAAGCGTCGGTGTCCGATGTGACCCGGGCGATGCCCATGTTGGATCATCTGCACCATCGCCACGGGGTGCTGCTGTCCCGTGCCGTCCTTTTAACGGCCGACCGGGGCTATGATGATACCAAATTGATCGCCGCCTGCTGGGATAGCTACCAGATTAAGCCGGTGATCGATATCCGGAATATGTGGCGGGACCCGGATGCCACGCGAGTGCTACCGGGCCATTCGACGGTGACCTACAATTATCGTGGCGACGTCTTTTGTCAGGATCCGGTCACGGGTCAGGTTCACACCATGAGTAACGGCGGATTCGAAGTCAGGCGCCAACGTCTCAAAAAGCGGTGCCCCGCCCGCTTTGCGGGCGTGTCCTGCCGGGGTCAAGACACCTGCCCCGTCGTCCAGGGCCTGCGCATTCCCTTACAGACCGATCGGCGGATTTTTACGCCCATGGACCGGGCCAGTTATCAATGGAAGCGCGAGTATGCCCATCGCACGGCGGTGGAACGGGTGAACAGTCGGTTGGATGTGTCGTTCGGGTTGGAACTCCATACCATTCGGGGGCTAAAGAAAATGCAACTCCGCTGCGGGTTGGCCCTCATCGTGATGTTGGCGATGGCGCTCGGGCGGATACGGCAACGGCAACCGGAGCGGATGCGCCGCCTCGTGGGGTCGTGAACCCCACCCCCATTCATCGAAATCCCGGAACGGCCCGTCGGGCCGCTGCTTCGGCGTCGATTCATCCTGTTCCGCCATAATTGAGGCCCATTCACCCTCTGGGATCTGCGTGACAAACGGCTGTGGAGTCGCCGCAGATTGACTGAAATCGGCTACAGCGGAAAAAACTCCAGGATAAAAAAATCTCCCCCAATTCTGTGTTTTGGGATAAAATATGAGGGTAAAAGTATTTTCACTTTTACCCTACCACAGTTGTGGGATGGATGTCGTCTAGAGAGGGATGGAGATAATGACTTGTGAACATTGCGGTAGTCTTCTAAGCCGTGACGAGTCAACCTGTCCACAATGCGGCTTCGAAGTTCCTAGTCCTGCCCCAATCAAAAAAAGTGCTAAAGTTGTTCCTTTTCGTCCACGTAAAAAACGTCGTCGTCCCTCTCCGCCCAAAGGACGTTATGCAGGAGGACCGGTGTTTTGGTGGATTGTGGCCATTATCGCGATTAGTCTTCTATTGCCGTATATTATTCCAATGCATCCTTAACGCGTCAGTTTCGTATGTTTAACTTACTTCGTCAGCCCATTTTGTTCCATCATGGCTCGCGATATGATGCATACCTTGCTTCATGGTGTGAATTTCTACCACTCCACCCCAGAGTCTATGTGCAATAGCTTTCAATGCAAAAGGTAACTCATAAAAATCTAAGTCTCTCCCATCATAATGGTGCTGGATACGTAGAGGGCCTAGAGGCTTAGACTCTTCTGCGATCACGGTTAGAAGGGGAATGCCCGCATGTTCCACGTCTTGAATGAGTTGGGCACGAATATGAGCAGGATCAGCGTGGGGCGTATTGCCATTGGGATCACTTTCCCGGTAAATGTCTAAATGACAGGTCTGGATCACTTCGTCGTCTAACGCTAAACGAATCAATCCAGCATCATCTAACATATTGCGGGCTTCAAAGACCGCACCTAATCCCTTCTTCGCGTAAAGATGATTATATAATTGGGATCCCAACGCATACGGATTTAATTGAGGTGCCTTTGTCGCCAAAAGCTTGCTATTAAGTTCTGCCACCTCCCACGCTACTTTTGGTGAGAGCGTAATTTGACGCATTAAGCGAGTATGCCAAAAGGTGGCATAACCTTCATTGCTAATTTTGGACAGACGCTGCGGCCAAAAATATTTCGATTCCTCCCGGATCATCAAGAGGATTTCGCGTTCCCAGTCTTGGAGATGTGCACTATGCAACGCAATATACCCTAACACATCGCTGGCTTCTTTCCCAGGCCCTCTCGCCATCAGAAGAGACGTTCCGACATGGTCCGCCACCACCATAGCAGCATCCAATAAGGACTCAACCGCCTCGTTCCCATAAATACGGCGGTACTGCCCTATTTGTCTCGCATGACGCGACGCTTTATGCAAGATATCATGAGGGGTCCTAGCGAATAGCCGCGAATGAGAAAAATAATCAACATGGGCAAAGACATGTGCCAAAATCAATAACGTTTGCGCGTCCGTGTTGAGACGATCGATAAAGGCATAGAAGGGACGAGTATTAATAACGAGCTCATAAATCTGGGATAATCTATAGTCATAGGCCGTTTTTAATCGTCCGTAATTCTTTCCAAAACTCCAGTGCGCGTAGCGAATTGGCAGTCCATGATACGATGCTAAAGCATGAATATCTTCTGCATCTACTAATTCGAAATGGACGTGATCACACTCTAACCCGGACAGCTGTGCGATGGGCAAAACTTGATCGATTAAGCTTTCAAGCTTGGAGGGTGTGAGCATTCTTCTTTTCCCCATCCTTTCCGAAATAATATTCCAACGCGCGAAACACATCTTCTTTGCGGCGCAAAAGTATCGCTCCAATTCCCTGGCGTTCTTGGAATGATTGGAATAAGGGTGAGGGATTCCGATCCGTGTCGTGGATTTCACCGTAACCAAAAAGATTGGTGCGACGTGCCAATTCCATACCAATTTCTACGGCCAACGCGTTATCGGAAGTCAAATTACCCCCATCTGTAAAATGAAAAGCATAACTATTAAACTGTTCGGCGGGATACCGCTGTTCTAAAATATCGAGACCAAGTCGGTACACTGACGATGACACGGTTCCGCCCGACGATCCCCGGTGAAAAAACGTTTCTTCATCCACTTCCCTGGCCCGGACGTCATGCGCTAAAAATACGAGCTCGACATGCGGATAATTTCTCCGGAGAAATTCGACTGTCCAAAAAAAGAAACTTTTAGCTAAATATTTTTCGAAGGTTCCCATCGATCCTGAGGTGTCCATCATGGCCAACACCACGGCGCCCCCTTCATCAGCAGGCAACGCCTCATAGCGCCAATACCTTACATCAGTAGGCTGAATGTCAAGACGTTCTTGATGTTCTTTAACGTGGCGCTTCATGGCTTCACGCAATGTTGCCCTTCTCACCCACCGACTTTTTAATCCCACTTTGTCCCATGATTCCGGTTGCAATTCCCGGCCATCGCCTAAAGACCGTTTTAAGGGATCTAAGTCAGGAAGAGCCAGCCGCTCAAAGACAATATCTGCCGCTTCTTCTAGCGTGACCGCGGTATCTTCCACATCGGCCCCGTTTTCTGTTCCACCCTCTTTGCCCGTTCCCATGGAATTTTTGTGCTCACCATGATTCCCCGTTGCGTTATCATCTGTCTGTCCCACAGTTTCCACATGGTGCCAGTCGAAGCTAATTCGAAATTCTTTCAGTTCCGGCAACGGAACATTGATCACGCGGCGACCGTCGGCGATGGTGATGTGCTCATCGGACACCATATCGGCCAAATTAGCCTTAACGGCTTCTTTCACTTTCTGATCGTGGCGCCACTGGTCCTGATAAATGCCATGATATCGCCACTGTTCTCCATTGCCGATGCTGTATGAAGGGAGTTTCATCGATTTAATAGGCCTCCCACATGGTGAATGGCCTTGGTTGCGCACCGTGGACAAAACCCGTGATGGGCCACAAGATTCTGTGCCGCTTGTTCAATGCGCTGTAAGGTTTTCGGATCAGGATTTAATGATTGAGTCGTGATTTTCACCATATCACGGAGATCATCAAACAATTTCTGTTCCAAGGCTTGGCGAAGATGGGGATAGTCGTGATATGAACCAAGACTCGACCGCCCTCGTGAAGATTTGACTCGGGCATAAATTTCTTCCCGGAAGGCTGGCGCCTGGGTCTCTGTGATTGCCAACCGTTCTTCGATTGCTCGCAGAAGTTGTTCATCCCCTTGAGTGTCTTCTACAAAGCGAATCACATGATCGAGGTAATTGCGATACAGTCTTTCAAGTTCGTCACTCCAATCTTCTGCGAAGGCTTGAAGAACCAGCTTTTCAATGTGCTGATCATAGAGAGTCTTGACGGTCTGCGTCCACTCCTGCACATCTGTCCGCAAACCCCGGTCTCCAAAAGGAGAATTGTCCAATCCAGACCGAATCGCATCTAACACGTCAAGGGCATCGACACATTCACGATCAGGATCGGAAAATAAGGATGACAACCGATTTATCAAATATCTCGGATCGAGGCCAGTCATGCCTTCTCCCATCTGGCGGCCTTCGTCCTGTGCCATCTTGCGTTCATGGTCGTTATCCTCGGACTGATAGAGAAGCAATTTGCTTAGCCGATCCCGGCCCGGCTTAGGCAATTCCTTAATTCGAGACAATATCGCTACCTCAGCGGCTGCTTGTAATGCTCCAGGCCCTTTATGAATTTCTGGCACCTCATAAGGAGCTAACAATTTTTGATAAATTCGTACCTCTTCCGAGACATTAAGATTGTAAGGAACTGGTATAACAAACATCCGTGATAACAACGCTTCATTTCGCGGATTTTGCATAAACGTGCGAAATTCATGTTCGTTGGTATGGCCTATGATCACTTCATCCGCCGAAATGAGTTGGAAGCGCGTCGTTTTCATGTTGCCTTCTTGACTCAAAGAGAGTAATTGGTACAGAAATTTTTCATCGAGTTTCAGCATCTCCTGAAATTCTACCAACCCGCGGTTAGCGATGTTCAGTTCCCCATCAAAACGAAACGCCCGTGGATCAGACTCTGAGCCGTAATGCGCTAACCCTTGAAAGTCCACGGCTCCGGTCAAATCGGCAATATCTTGTGATTTCGGATCGGACGGGGCATAAGTACCAACCCCAATCCGTTTGTATTCGGAGAGAATAACCCGTTCGACCGGGACTTGCCCTATCCGTCCTTGATAAGTATTGGCCAAATGCCACTGACAAACCGGACACAATTCGCCCTCGATTTTGACCCCTAAATCTCGTTCCCATTCTGAACGCATTGGAGCGGGAATCAAGTGCAGCGGTTCTTCATGCATGGGACAACCCTTAATACCAAACAATTGTCCTTCCGGCAAGGATGTGAAGGCTTCCAAACCCCGTTTGAGTAAGGTAACCAGTGTCGACTTGCCCCCACTGATAGGGCCAACGAGCAAGAGAATGCGCTTTTTGACCTCGAATCCGCGCGCAGCGGGTCGCAGATAGTCTTCCACCAAAGTGGTCACGGCCTCTTCGATCCCAAATAGTGAATCTGTAAAGAATGGATATTTACGCCCATCTGTACCGGTTTTGCCCCGGCTCATCACCATGCGCCATAGCCGGTGATGAGCCGTTTCGGCAACCGTGGGCATGGCACGGACAATGTCAAGATATTGACTAAACGTTCCCGACCACTCTGGTTCCACGAAATAAGCATTGCTTTTTGGCTCGTCTCCCCGTTCCGATAACATGGGCACTTCCTCCTCAATCAGTCTTTGTTTTAGTTTCTCCATTAACGCCCACATTATCCGTTTCTTGGAAATTTTCTTGGCGACACGACCAAACAACACGGCTGTGTTCAGAAGACAACACTCGGAACACCTGCAAATAGGTTCCCGACCTCTAAAATGTGACTTGAGGCGTTTAATTTCTATCCATGCCCGTTCGCCATGTTTTAATTCCATGTTTCGCTATGAGCTAAAACACACCGCATCACACCCATTTTCCGGAGGCAAGAAATCTTGGCTGATCATCTTTTCCCATCAGATCTCCGTAATACAGTGGGTCCATATTTCCTTATGAAGTTTTGGAGTCAGGCAGCGGAAAAGCGAGTCGTAGTGCTATTGCATACAGGGGGATGCCATGCTAGTTTACAATTAGGGAATGTTTCATGCTGGGTATGAAAGTTCATGGAAGCAAGCAGTACCAATTTTGCCTTCATATACGTTAATAACCTGTTCATGGTGGAAGAATCAACGCTTGCATGCAACGCATTCACCGTTAAGTGCAATGCCCGTCATAGACGGTGCGAGATTCTCCTCACCGTGAAATGACATATTCTCCAGACGCAATGCCTAGCTCGTAGCAGTCTTCTCGAATGGGGCGTTCGTGAAAGAGGATTGAGAAAGGTGGGCATAACGAATCTTTATGACACCCGATAATACTTCGCTTGACACCTTCCGTCTTCAACAACACCGGTACTTTCTGCTTATAGCTTTTGAAGAGGCAGAAAAGTCCCTCCTAGCGGGCACCTTCCCTATTGGTGCCATAATTGTAGACGATGACGGACAGGTCGTTGGCCGCGGACATAACCAGGTTTTTAGTGCCGAGGACAGTACCGCACACGCCGAAATGGAAGCCCTGCGCGATGCGCGGCCTTTGCGGGTCGATGCGGCAAAAAAACGCTACCTGCCGCGAAGCCATACTCTTTATACCACGGCAGAACCCTGCCTCATGTGTGCTGGTGCCATAATCATGTCAAACATCCGCCAGGTTGTCTGGGCGGCCAATGACCCCGCAAACGGCGCTATCCGATTGTTCAAAACCTTGTCATGGCCAGACACCGCTCATCATATTCTCCACAAAGTGCAGCGCCTAGAAGTCATCGCAAGTCCCTTTGCCGATCTATCGGCGCGTCAGATCGAATTGATGAAAACATGGAATGCGAGCCGGGGACGGCCGGGTGACGTATGGACTATGAAATCGGAACCCTGGCGCCCATCATGATGCAAACCCTTAACGCGTCAAGAAATGGATGTTAATTCATTTACGATGCTATGGAAATCTCCTTTCTTAAAGCCAGATTTCTTAAGACGAAATGCGAATTCTTCGCGGCCCTTATTCGTTAACCCAGCTCGACAGTCCTGCCAATTAGTCACAATCACACAATGACGAGACATCAGCGGAACCATCTATTGCGCTTAATATATAAAAGCAAGGCCACGGTAACTAAGAACATCACGATGAGAGAATACCAATAACCGTAATGCCAATGAATTTCCGGAATCCAGAAGTTCATCCCATAAATGGAGGCGATCGTGGTCGCTGGCAGAGCGAGAACTGAAATGATGGTGAGGAATTTCATCACCTTATTAATCTCATTAGATTGCATTCCGGAGAATGCCTCCACCATTCCTTCTAGTCCGTCCCGATATGCTTCGACATCGGTTAAAATCTCTTCGATCTGACTATACAAATCTTCAAAATAGGGACGATTATCCCGTTTTATGTAGGGAATATGCTCTTTGAGTAAGGCAAATATTTTAATTTCGGGACGAATGACCTTATATAACCAATAGGTCTTTTTACGCAAATCAACAATTTTAAGGGCAAGATTTTTGGTTGGTTCGCGCAACAATTCCACATGCAGTCGTTCAAAATCTTGGCCAATTTGACGGGTGGCTTGGTAAAAATGGCGTAAATGATTATATAGCAAGTAATACAAGGCAAAATCGAGCCCTTGTTCTAACATATTTTCCTTCATGGCCTTATTCCATGTTGTGTCAATCAGCCCATTATCTCCATGAAAATGGGTTGTGACTAAAAAGCGTTGACCAAAAAATAAGCCAATAGGGCGCCGCGTTTTGTCTGCCACATTCGCCGTAGGATCAGAAATCACTGCCACTATGGCATCCTCTTCAATCAAAAAACCCGAAGGTCGTTCGTGACCCCGCAAAACCTTTTCGATGGCTACAGGATGAGCATGGTATAATCGGCTCACAATATCTTGCAGTTCGTCTTTTTCCTCACGACCCAAATCTACCCAAAGAACGGTTTCATCCTCGGGCCACGTGTGTTTTTCTACGGTTTTTTCGTCAATCATGGCCAAATATTTTGGCACGCCCGTCTTCCTCCTTTCATGACTTCCCTAACTCCTGGCGGCGATATGCGATCGCGCTTGGTATTTTCAGTGTCCCTCACACAAAAGCATGTATGCCAAAACTGCAAATGATCCACAATACTACCGACTAAAGCCAGACGTCACAACGGGTACACACGGTTCCAAGACGTGTGCGCCACGGCGAGACCCCAAGTCTTGATAGTAGGAGGATGTTATGTCAGGAAGTTCAGCACCCATTGATTGGACACCCATGATTGTGGGATTTGTGGCCGGTTTGCTGTCCCGGCTCATATCTCTAAAAAGTGGCAGCACCCATTATCCGGGATACCCATCGGGATATGTTTCGCAAGTTGCGCTCGCTATCATTGCGGCGATGATTGGTTCCAGTGTGCTTACCTCACTTATTGGCAAAGAATTTACGGCCGCAACATTTTTAACATTAGCCGCGACACAATTCCGGGATGTTCGAAACACCGAGCGCAAAACCCTTGAGCAGGAAGAAAAACTGATTCTCGTATCCCGAGGACCAGGCTATATCGAAGGGATTGCTATCACTTATGAAGCGAGAAATTACCTAGCCATGCTGGTTGCTCTCTTAACCTCTGCGATTACCCAACTCGGCGGGCTAGTCTTGGGCATAATCGGCGGCATCGTGATTCTCATCATTTCGGAAATCTTCATGTCCGGCAAACACATTGGGGACGTGGTCGATGTTCAACCGGCCAAAATCACCTTTGACAAAGGTTCTTTGCTTTATGCGGGCGACGTGATGATGATGGAAGTCGGTTTACCCCATTCTCGGGAGCGCTACGAAAAAGAAGGACTGGCTGTCGTGCTGACCCCGAAGAATGAACGGGGACAAGCCGCCCTGTGGAATATTTCGCAGCGTCAAGCGATTGCCTACGAAGCTGCGGCAGCCGTTGGCGTTCAAAAAGACGTTGGTTATCCCGAACAAACACCATTATGCCGGATGGAAATGCCCGCAGGCACTGGCAAAGCTGGCTTATCCATTTTACCTGTTGACCGCGATATCAACAAATTAATTCGGGCGATCAAACGCACCCCAGTCTTGGAGTCCAGCAAATGGAGTCGTATGACCAGTCCCGTATTAAATCGAAAGGAGATGTAAACCTTGGCTGATGCCCCGACGCCTGTCATGTTTGCTATTGTGACCACCAAAAAGGATTCTGTTACGGGTGGCATGGCCCCAATTTTCATCGCGGAAGATGATCAAGAGCGCGAGAGAATTGCGATGTGGCTTACGCGCATTACCAATGCCATTGTGCATGACTTGCATAATGGAACACTTATCTTGACGGTGAACCAGGCCACCTAGTAGCATCCGTGGCAAATTTTTGATACCATCTAATGGCATAATGGTATCAGGAGGCTATATTCTTTATGGATCTTTATGAGGGACTCATCAGTCGGCGTACGATTCACCGGTTTCGCACGGACCCTGTCCCCGATGATATTATCCGCCTGATGCTAAGTGCCGCGATTCAGGCTCCGAATCACCATTTGACTCAACCATGGCGTTTTGTCGTCATCCGGGGCCAGAGTTTACAGGAACTAGCTAATTACCGGTATGAAGTGGCATTGGACAAAGCGCAAAGACAAAATCGCCCCCACGCAGAACGCATCGCGGAACAAGCACGCACGGAATTCGCGATGCTCAGCGTGGTCGTTGCCGTTATCCAAGTCTTAGCAGATGATCCGTATCGCCAACAAGAAGATTATGCAGCGGTGAGCTGTGCCACATATGCCATGATGCTCGCAGCGTGGAGTCAGGGCGTAGGCACTTATTGGGGTACAGGCGCCATCACCCGCTACCCGCCGGTGCTAAAGCTCTGCCAAGTGGCCGACAATGAACGGATCGTCGCATTGGTTCGTGTTGGGTATCCTAAAGAGATTCCTCATGTGCCCAGGATGGCGGCGGAAGACAAAACTTTGTGGTTAACGTAATGGCTAAGAGGTAGGCCTTTTGACCTCTTAGAAAGGAGGGATTTATGCCGAGCCGCATCTATACGCGAAATGGTGATGGGGGCATCACGCGTTTGAGTACCGGTCAAAAAATTGAAAAGCACTCGCAAAGAGTCAATGCCTATGGCACTCTTTACGAGCTTAACGCATTTATCGGCCAAGCTCGCGCCTATTTGTCAGAGTCTCGACCCTCCCCAGTTCCGGACGAATGGACTCATTTAGAGGCATTTCTTCACGACCTGCAACATCGTTTGTTTATGGTCGGCCGAGACTTATCGACGACATTTGATGACGAAGGACAAGCGAGTACACCGCCCGCTTTAACCAAACAGTTGGAGCAATTAGCCGATACGCTGCGAAACCATACACCCCCATGGAAACCCTTTACGATTCCAGAAGGGAGTTTAGCGGCAACGAGCCTGTATATCGCAACAACCGTGTGCCGACGCGCTGAGCGGGAAATTTGGGCTCTCAACAAGCTAGAGAAAGTGCCCCATGCTGTTTTAACGTTTATGAACCGACTTTCCGATGTTCTATTCGCGGCGGCCCGCTACGTGAATGCACAATTAGGCATCCACGAAGAGGCCACCGGCATGCCCCAAACATATTAAGACAAGATATCACGCATCATCTTGCACAGTGGGCAGGATATTGTGTGATATCTTGTTTGCCTGGCAGGGGCTGATGCCTCGCTTTCTACCACAGCATCCTAAAGAGACTCCTCCCGGAATTTTTTAGTCATAACTCATCATCAGAACCTTTTTGCCAAATGCGCACGGATAATCCTCGCAGGCCTTTTGCTGTGGGTTCGCCGAAGCAGTCCGTTACGCATCTTGAAACAACGTAAAACATAAAATTCGGTGCCATGGTAAATCCTTAGGGCAATATCGCCGAATCAAAGGAGCTGGAACCTATTAAATTTCTCAGTCTCCCCAAAATTGTGACACCCTTAATGCTCATCATAACCACCTGGCTTCTTGTACGCTTTGCCAACGGTCAGTGGTTTCCAGATCCCAGTGTGCTCACAACACTCGTACTCGTCGGACTAGGAATCGGCATTACCGGAACCGTAATTGATGGAATCCTCCTATACCGTACGGTCATATTTGAGCGGTTTTTAATATGGGTGACGGTCACTTTTATGGGACTTTATCTTGTCCTTCTCGTACTACCACAATCTGGGCTCTCAACGGTTATCATGGCCGCTATATCCCTGTTAACGGCCCTTATCGAACTGCTTGTCTCTTCCGGGCACTAATGTCACACCTCAAACAACGGTAATTTAGCTCGGCCCAGTACCAAACTAAGCCATAGCGCCGCCAATCCCAGCCATGCTAGACCTAAATACGGCTCTGTGACATGCAATATTAATAAGATGCCTAGAGTCACCGAGTACCATGGAATGACTTTTCCGGCCCAGAAATGAAAACAATGAGTTTCTTTGGCTGCCATAATCGCACTCCCAGCCAGGGACAAAGCCCATCCTCCTAACGGCCACAACGGCCAGAGCACCAACCCCAAAATCACTAAGGAGCGGACAACCCAACGCCATTGCTTGAGCCACACTAAAAACGTCCATCCCGCAACGATTAAACTTGCACTAATCCATCCCTGCATCCAAAACTGCAGTGAATGCGAATGGATAAGACTCGCAATCGCTTCGCCAAGTAGGCCCAACACCAACATGACTAAGGCAAGCCGGTAAATCTTGTCTCGTTTGGCGGGATAAGGAGGCATCGTAATTCCCGGCGGCGGGGTTAAATGTTGAACCAATTCTTCTCGCGACATTTTACTCATATGTTCCATCCCTCTTTCTGTTCTACACGTCTCCCACAGGCAATAACGTTTGGTAACTGCCGGATCGCATCTAAACTGTGCCACGTTGCCTTCATCGGCATGGTCTCAAACTTCCACGCCCGCCCTTTTTCATTTCCTATAATAACAGGACATGAACCTGGATACTTTTGCGCAATATCCGATAAGGCTCTTTGCCACCATCTTACATCGACGGCACCCGTAATACGCACATAAATTGGCCCATTGGCTACAGGCCACCCAAGACCAAAACTTTTTATGGCGTCTACCCTAAGCCCCTTCTCGGCCTTATCCGTGGAAAACAATTCTAATTGTGACGAGCGTACAACATGGCCGGGTAACTCGGCTAAACACCCGGCTTCTTGTAACAGATCTGCCACCCGTCCGCCAACCCGCCGAGATATCCGCTGATACGCTTCTTGTTGGGATGAATAGGCGCCTCCTTCTTCACGTTCTTTCCGGATCTGTTCGGCGATTGCGACATTCAGTCCCCGAACAACCGACAATCCCGCATAGATTTCCTCTCCGCCAATCACGTGAAATTCTTCGCCACTATAACGAATGTCCGGGGGGCGTATGACTATGCCCTGACTCACCGCCGCGATCATTTCGTGTATTAAGCGATCGGGACTTAGAGTACTCAGTTCGGCGGCCCAAAAGTGCAAGGGAAAATGCGCCTTAAGAAACGCTATATAATAACTCAACATCCCATAAGCTGCGGCATGGGACTTATTAAACCCATAATCGGCAAAGGCTGTGATGCGTTCCCAAAGACTTTGTATTTCTTCCCTTTTCCATCCCAAGCGTAATGCACGGGTCATGAAGTCAGATGCCATGTTAGCAAGGATTTGATGATCCTTTTTACTAATAGCTCGTCGAAATAAGTCTGCCTCCGCTAACGAATAACCCCCAACACGTTGCACCAAGGTCATTAATTGTTCTTGATAAATCATGACTCCGAAAGTATCTTGACACACACTTCCTAGAACATCATCCGGAATGGGCTGTTGCCCCTGACGCCGCTCTAAATAGGTTTGAATCGTCTCCATGGGACCTGGGCGGTATAATGCGACGACATCGATAATGTCTTCCGCGCGTTGCGGTTTCATACGTTGCAACAGCTGCCGTACACCTTTGCCATCCAACTGAAATATGGCATCGGTATCCCCACGGCCCAAGAGTCTTAGGGTGCGTTCGTCGTGTCGATCGACCTGGTCAAACATGTCCTCATGATCACGATGGACCCGGTCAATAACACTCAGGGTTCGCAGTCCTAAAAGATCTAGTTTCAACAGCCCTAAATGTTCAACGGATGTCATATCCATTTGCGTAACGAGTTGGCCATCAGGGTCTTTGACACAAGGGATAAACTCTCCTAAGGGCCGATTGGATAAGACCACTCCTGCAGCATGGACGGAAGCATGACGGGGCAGTCCTTCCAATAAGCGACTTAGTGTCCACCACTGCCCGCTAGAATCTATCCGGTCCATTAAGGTCCGTAATTCGGCTCCCCCATCATCTATGCGCAAAGCAGCTATCCCCTGCACATAACGTAAAACCTCATCAACCTGAGTACCCGAAATCCCTAGAACACGGGCCACGTCCCGTAAAACCGCACGCACTCCTAGTGTCCCGTAAGTTCCAATTTGGGCCACATGATCTTCGCCCCATCGTTGGCGTAAATAAGCTATTAATTGGTAGCGTTTTTGAGAATCGACATCCAAATCAATGTCCGGAAGATTCTTACGGTACGGATTGAGAAATCGCTCAAAAATTAAATGATGCTGCAAAGGGTCGATGCGGGTAATTCCAAGCACGCGAGCAACCAAACTCCCCGCGGCTGAGCCGCGACCTGGACCAATGGCAATATGGTGCTGAGCCGCGAAGTCTACCAAATCCTGCACGATCAAAAAATACGAAGCATATCCCATGTCGGTAATAATCTGCAATTCATGTTGTAGGCGTTCTTGATAATGGGAAAATGGCTCCGGATGCCATGCTTTTAGGCCGGCTCGAGCTTTTTGCCATAATATTTCTTCATCATCTTTCGCGGATGAACTGAAAGAGGGCATATAAAATCCCCTCCGGGGCAACACGTCAGGTGCTGGGTCTTGAAAGAGACGCGAGCGCCACTGGGTGGGATAGGATTGCAACAGCTGTTCAGGACTTTGAATACTGCTCGCAAACCCCGAAGGTTTATGATTACCAAGTCGCGTTAACACCTGGTACGCTTGGGCCGCACCCGGATGACGATTAAACCGAACGGGGCATAGAGGAATCCACAATAAATCGTGAGAGGGCATGTTGGGCACAAGCTCCTCCACAATCACACCAAAGGGAAGGGACCGAATCAAGGGCAAAACGGGTTCCCAATCTGAGCGTGTCTCATGCCACAACAATAAGAGAAGATGGGGCGATGCCACCTGTTCAATGTCGGCAACCCTATCATCTTGGGTCATGCCACAAAGTTCTTGCCATCCTGTCTCATCTAACGCATACAAAGACACCAGGCACGATGCGGTAGATATTTGCACGTGCCGGCTTATTCCTAACCACGGCTGAATATGCCGAAGCCGGGCCTCCCGATCGAAATGCTCAGATGCCGCTAACGAAAGATAATCGGCCAGACCCGCCGATTCATACCCTAAAGTATGGAGTTCGGAAAGTCCGACCGATATATCCCAGGTTGATTGTAATAATGAATAAGCTGACCAAATGTTAAGCAACGGAAAGGACAGCATGAGATATCCTTACCTTCCGGGCCTTACAGTTTTTGAATCTTTTCTCGCTTACGCAAAGTCTTATCTAATGTCGCTTTCCGCAACCGAATAGATTTTGGCGTAATCTCCACCAGTTCATCAGACTTGACATATTCTAACGCTAAATCCAGGGTTAAAGGTCGTGGTGGGGTTAATCGCACCGCTTCATCCGATGTGGAGCTCCGCATATTCGTCACGTGTTTCTTCTTACACACGTTTAGTTCCAGATCGGTTGGGCGACTATTTTCACCCACAACCATTCCTGCATAGACGGGAGTACCAGGTCCCACAAAAAGTATTCCACGTTGTTGCGCGTTATCTAAAGCGTAGGACGTCGTTACCCCGTCTTCGATCGCGATTAAAGCCCCTCGAGGCGTTTCTTCAATTGGTCCCGAATAAGGCTGATAGCCTTCGAACAAGTGATTCATGATACCATATCCGCGGGTCTGGTTGACAAACGCGGTCCGAAATCCTAGCAATCCTCGAGCGGGAATTAAAAATTCCAACCGCGTCTGATTGGGACCGGCCTGTCCCATATGCAGCATTTCGGCCTTACGCGGCCCCAATAGTTCCATCACCGGTCCAACATATTCGTCCGGGACATCGAGGTAGAGATGCTCGACAGGTTCCATCAGTCCCTCCGGCGTTTTGTGCATAATGACCTCCGGCTTGGACACTTCCATTTCGTAGCCTTCCCGTCGCATTTGCTCTAATAAAATTCCTAGATGCAGTTCGCCGCGGCCAGATACTCGGAACACTTCGGCATCTTCGGTTTCTTCCACTTTTAAGGCCACATTCCGTTCTTGCTCTCGTAATAGCCGTTCCCGTAAGTGACGTGAGGTAACAAATTGCCCCTCTTGACCCGCAAAAGGACTCGTATTGACACCAATTAAAATGGTCAATGTCGGTTCATCGACGACAATGGGCGGTAATGGCATGGGATTGTCTGCATCGGTAATGGTTTCCCCAATGTTTACATCGGGCAACCCAGCTAATGTGACAATATCCCCTACCGTAGCAGTCTCTAACTCCACGCGTTTTAAACCGATGCGACCAAAAATTTTGCTTAAGCGAGCTCGGCGGACCGCTCCGTCATGATCAACAATCCCTACCGTTTGATTGACAGCGACACGACCTTGCGTGACGCGTCCAATCGCCATACGTCCCAAGTAGTCATCGTGTTCTAGTGTCGTCACCAGAATTTGCAGAGGTGCTGTCTCATCTCCTACAGGAAAGGGAATTTCCCGCAGAATCGTCTCAAACAACGGTTCTAAAGAGCCGCTTTCTGGCAACACAGGCTCGACCGAAGCAACCCCTTGTTTAGCTGACGCATACAACACAGGGAATTCAAGTTGGTCATCAGATGCTTCCAAGTCAATGAAGAGTTCTAATACCTGGTCAACAACCTCATGAGGACGTGCACCTTCCCGGTCCATTTTATTCAGCACAACGATAGGCTTAATCCCCGCACTTAACGCTTTTTGAAGAACATACCGGGTTTGTGGCATGGGACCTTCATTGGCATCGACAACCAAGAGCGCTCCATCGACCATACTTAAAATGCGTTCGACTTCCCCGCCAAAGTCGGCATGCCCCGGTGTATCTACAATGTTTATTGTGGTATCGTGGTATCGGATGGCGGTCGTCTTTGACAAAATGGTAATACCCCGTTCCCGCTCCAAATCATTGGAATCCAGAACCCGATCAGTCATTTGACTAGGATCCCGAAAAATACCACTTTGCCGTAACATGGCATCCACCAATGTGGTTTTACCATGGTCAACATGTGCAATAATTGCTATATTTCGTATATCGCGCCGTTCCAACTTAAAAGCCCTCCTGAATAAACAAACTCCCCGTTATTCCTTACAACCTGTTCACAATTTCGCGAAATCGTTGGCCGCGCTCTTCAAAGTTTTGAAACATATCATAGCTAGCCGCTGCCGGTGACAACAATACCGTGTCACCAGCTTTCGCCACTTGACGGGCTGCGTCCACAGCCTGTTCAAATGTATCAACACGCATAACGGGTATTGTACTATACCGCGCTATGGCTTGGGCAAGCTTTTCACGAACTTGCCCTAGAACGATGACATGATGCACCGAACTGTGGGCAATAGCTTGACCCAACTCATCGTAATCCAGATGCTTGTCATATCCTCCAGCTATCAAAACGATCGGGTCCGTAATAGCCCGCAATGCTGCCATTGTCCGGTCCGGAGCCGTGGCGATGGAGTCGTTAATATATAAGATGTTATCATGTTTACGCACTTTTTCCAAACGATGCGGCACACCATGAAAACGCTCGATAGCCTGTCTCATCGCATGCATATTGCCCCCCGCCATTTTGACAATGGCGGCCGCAGCCAAAACGTTGAGAACGTTATGAGTTCCTGGCAGCTGAATGCTGTTGACAGGAAAACAGGGCGTAAGGGCATGAGAAAAGTCCCTAAACATGATCCAGTCTTGCGCGATAAAAGTTCCGGGTTGGCCGTGATCCTCCAGCGAAAAATATAAAACATGTCCTTTAGGCACGGCTTCCATCATGTCCAAAAAGGTCGGGGGATAGGGCAACACTAACCAGTCGTCCGGACTTTGGAATTGGAAAATATGAGATTTGGCTTGAGCATAGGCACTCATGGAGCCATGAATATCTAAATGATTGGGCGAGAGATTGAGAATAGCCGCCCCGTGTGGACTGTGTTCCACCAATTCCAATTGAAAGCTAGAGAGTTCCATAACCACCCAACTGTCGGGTCTAATTTGACTAAAATCATCCCATAATGAGTGACCAATATTTCCGCCCACAAATACTGGATGTGTGCCATCTTCACGGAGGGCTTCCCCCACTAACGTCGTGGTTGTGGTCTTGCCTGCTGATCCGGTAATTCCCATGATGGGGGCCGGACAGTGCTGAAAGAACACGTCCGTTTCACAAGAAATTTTGGTTCCTTGCTTACTCATTTGTTCAATGGGTCGGAGATTTTTGACCATCCCTGGGGTTAAATAAACCGTATCAAGATGAGGAACCCGAGACAAATCGGTAAGGTAATGTTCTCCACCGAAAACTGAAATATTTTCCAATCCCATCTGCGCTAAGGACTCGCGAATGGATGCTTGGGGCCTCTTATCAGCCACTATGACCTCCATTCCTTGAGCGCGGAGAAAAGGGACCAGGGGCCGATTATTAACCCCTAGTCCAACAATAGCCACTTTTTTTGCTGACTCATTCTGCTGACTCCAACAATTGTTCCATCCGGTCTAATCCCGTCTCAATACGTTCCATAGACGTCGCATAGGACATGCGGAAATAATCAGGCATTCCAAATCCTGATCCCGGCACCACGGCCACGTTGGCCTGTTCTAGCCAGGCAAGAGCCAAATCATCAGCATCGCGAATCACTCGGCCTCCAACCTGGCGTCCTTTCCATGCGGCCATATTCACCCAGACGTAAAATGCTCCCTGAGGAGTCGAAGCAGCCAAACCTTCCATCGCATTGAGCCGTGCCACGATATAACGCCGCCGCCGATCAAATTCGCGCCGCATGGCATCTACCTCATCCTGTGGACCCGTCAAGGCTTCAAGGGCAGCATATTGAGAAATGGTTGAGGGATTGGAGGTCGATTGAGACTGCAAACTCGCCATGGCTTTAATTAAATGTTTGGGGCCTGCAGCGTACCCAATACGCCATCCAGTCATCGCATAAGATTTGGAGACCCCGTTAATAATAAGTGTGCGTTCCCGCATTTCTGGAAAGCGGGCAATGGATGCATGCACCGTGTCATCATAAACCAATCGATTGTAAATTTCATCCGAGATCACCCATAAATCATGCGCCACGGCAAACTGCGCAATCTCTTCAAGAACTGAGGGGCGGATGACTACACCACTGGGGTTGCTCGGTGAATTAAGCATCAACCCTCTAGAGGCATGAGTTACAACTTTCTCTAAATCTTCGACACGTAATTCACCATCATGGTCTGGCGCAATCGGGACATATTGGACAACGCCCTCAGCCAATGTAATTTGTTCCGGATACGTCACCCAATAGGGAACGGGTAATAAGACCCCGTCACCGGGATTCACCAAGGCCATTACGGCATTATACAGTGAGTGCTTAGCTCCGACTGACACTAATATTTCGTCTGGTTCGTAATGTAAACCGGTATCTAAATGAATCCGTTCGGCAATGGCTTTTTTAAGGGCCTCAATGCCGCCAACCGCCGTATATCGAGTATGCCCGTGATTTATAGCCTGAATAGCAGCTTCGCGAATATTTTCGGGAGTATCAAAATCCGGCTCTCCCGCCCCGAAATTGACCACATCATTCCCCTGGGCAATTAACGCTTTGGCTTTAGAATCAATGGCCATGGTGGGTGACGGTTTTAATTGGGCAACTCTGTTTGCTAGGGACAACGTCTTTACCATAGGGGCCTCCTTGAAAATGTTATGACGTGCGTTCAAATAGATCATCATTCCAAAGGCGTTCAAGGAGCTGACTCAATTCTTGAACGACCACTGCCGCAATTCTTTCCCCTTTCTCCTTGGTACCCAGTCGTCCATCACCCGTGGTGGCATGACGGAGACTTTTATCGTTTATTCCTGGACCTTTCATTCGATACCGCGGTCGAAAAGGGTTAAATGATGCATCGTCCATATGCACCAGATCTGGTGCAATAGCCAGCATCACCGATGTTTCGTCTTCTCCCGCATGACCTTGACTTGTCGTGATTGTTAAGATTTGCTGACTAAAATCGAGCCACCAGTTCACCAGCACGACCCGAACATTTTCCTGGGCAATCTGCTCCATCGCAGCTTGTAATGCTGGCGTATTACCGCCATGACCATTCAATAAGATAAGGTTTTTAATCCCCCATTGGGCAGCGCCGATTCCGATTTCCGCCACATATTGTTGTAATACGCTGGCCGATACGGAAATGGTGCCTGCCCACACACTTAAATCGGGTGTATGCCCATATGGCACAGGCGGTAAAATCAGGATCCGGTCCGAATACGTGTTTTCTAGTTGCTCAGCAAAATACCACGGGGCCATGTTATCGGTACCCAATGGACAATGTTGCCCGTGTGCTTCGACACTGCCCGTCGGCAAAATCGCGGTATCATAGTGCCCAATAATATGTTCCAAGAAATTTTTCGTGGTAATCTGATCCCAGTACATTCTCATTCATCCTTTGAACGCGTGGACGGATGTTTTATCAGCCCTTTTTCCCGTTTCAGGCGGATAACCCAAGCGCCGATAGCGCCAGTTTCTTTAGCTGACAATCCTCCCCAACCAACATCCTGAACTTTTGAAACCAAACCAAGCTGCTGTGCCGCTTCCCATTTTAAGGCATCGTTCAAGCGTTGGGAGTCAGAATCCGTCTTCAGTTTACCAGGTCCTTGGGAATTACGGGATTGTTTTGCCATCTGGTCATCAGCCTCTTTTTTATATTTATGAAGGATGTCAACTGGCTCCTAACTCCTTCGCTATTATCTGAAAGGTCCTACAGGCTTTTCCTATACAACCAGTATCTGAAAATATGACAGCGTGTTCTCATTGTTCCCCAAAGGCACCGAAAAATTTCAGACGAAGCCTTGTATCCTTCTAGTGTCTTTGTGATTACCGATTGATTAACGCCACCACCATCCCAATGTACGCCAGATAAAATAGGCCCGCCGTCAATAATTCAATGACCCGAAGACTATGCGAGCGACTTTTCAACCAGATCCACAATGCTGCCAGCCATGCCAAAACCGCCGTGGCAATCTCTAATGGAGTGAGTTGCCACGGCGTGAAAGCGATTCCTAGCGCTGGCACCATGCTGGATTGAAACGCCATGGCCCCCGTGACATTACCCACAGCCAAGGTATCTTTCCCTCGGCGAATCCAGATGACACTATTAAGGACTTCAGGCAACTCCGTTGCCACGGGAGTCACAATCACAGACAACAAGAACGGCGAGATGGTCACGATTTTGGTAATACCATCGAGTGCTGTCACGAAGAAATGTGCTCCTAAAATAAGCCCAATTAACGCTAACACCACTTGGAGGATTACCAGCACCAACGGCGGTCGGGGTCGGGACGATAGTCTAAGAGGCTGGGACGGTGCCACATTGCGTTTGTCAGACGTATTGTGACCTTCCACCAACTTCCACGCATGGCGTCCATAAAGAGCCAATAAACCCAAAGCAACAACGGGATGGATAATTCGTGGAAGAAACGACGCCAAGACCACCACTGCAAAAGCCAAAAGAAAAAACCCTAAATCGTCCGTCATCGGTCCTGCCGTCGGCACATTCAGGGTTCGACTCTTCCGCCGACTTGCCCACAACCCCACCCCGATGACCGAAAATCCTATCGTTGCGAGCATAAAGGGCGCTCCTAAAATAGCTCCCAGGCCGATCGCGTTTTCACTGTGCCCCTGACCAAAGATGATCGCCATCACCGGCACTAATGTTTCGGGTAATGCAGTCCCTAGTGCGGCCAATAATGAACCCACTGCACCTTCTTCTAAGTGCAGATGATAGCCAAGCCATTCTACTCCATTCGTAAAGTAATCCGCTGCCAGAACGATGAGCACCATTCCGCTAACGGTGAGCAATAATAAGGACATATTCATTAAACTCCCCGCTCCCGAATCCGGTTCCGGAACTGCGGCTCTAGGTCACGATCCCCTGTTTTAACAAGAATCTAGACACGCATCGGTCCAAAGTTTTGCTGGCGCAATGCCTCATAAACCACAATAGCCACGGCATTGGACAAATTCAACGACCGAACCCGAGAATCCATCGGAATTACATACGTCTGATTTTGATAACTTTCCAATAATGTCGCTGGCAAGCCGGTAGATTCTTTGCCAAATACGAGAACTGAATCCGGAGTATAACGCGCCTCCGTATAGTATCGAGAACTATGCGAAGTAAAATAGTACCAAGTTTCGGGATGACCTAAATAGTCCACCACACTTTGCCAATCGGGATGAACATGTACCTCTACAAAATCCCAATAATCGACCCCTGCCCGCCGCAAATAACGGTCACTGATAGAAAATCCTAGCGGTTCCACTAAGTGTAAATGAGTTCTCGTCGCCGCACAGGTTCGAGCGATATTGCCGGTATTGGGGGGGATTTCCGGTTCAACGAGCACCACGTGCATCCCCCACCCTCCTTTTCGTTGTCTTTCTTAAATTTTTATGGTTGCTGGTGAAGATAATCAATTTGTCGGAAGTCCATATAGAGTTCGGCAAGCCGACCTAAGAGCTCGCCTTGCCCTAATTCCCGTAATACGTCCGCGAGTGCTAGAAAATATCCCCGGGCTTCATCTGCCAAAAGTTCACTATCTTGCATCATTTCGCCTCCCGAAGGAAGTCTTCCCGGGAAATGCTGTTATGATACCGTGCTAGCACGCTCCTTTAAGGCCTTTAAGAGCCTTAAGGCGATCTCTCCAGACTTGTCACTAATCGTATGGCCATCTACAGATGTGACAGGCAAGACTTCAGTCGTCGTCCCCGTTAAAAATATCTCATCTGCTGAAAGCATATCATCCACCGAAAAGGGCTCTAGTTTGATAGGAATCCTCAATTCATCTGCGATTTCCAAGACGACTTCCCGTGTAATTCCGGGTAAGATATAATTCGTAACCGGCGCAGTTTGAAGATAGCCCTGCCGAACCATGAACACATTAGCACTGGTGGCTTCAGTCACCATTCCATCTCGCACAAACACGGCATCAAACATTCCCATTTTATGCGCTTTTTCTTTTGCGAGTACATTTGGCAATAACCCGATCGTCTTAATCCAGACTTTGGCCCACCGGTCATCCGCCACGGTAATCACTCCCACGCCGTGGTCAATCATCTCTTGAGGGAACGGATTGACGGGGCGAATCCACATTAATATGGTCGGCGGTACATCCGATGGGGGAAAGGGATGCGACCGGGGATAGACACCGCGGGTAATTTCCAGATACAATGCTCCCTCCTCCTCCTTAAAATCTTGCAATAACTGCTTAGCCCCCTCCGTAATCGCAGCGATATTCACACCCTCTAAATCGATGCCTTTCAAAGAACGTGCAAGCCTGACCATGTGCCGATCCCATTCAAAAAAGTGGCCAGAATAAATGTGAACCACTTCATATACTCCATCAGCAAATAAAAAGCCGCGGTCATCAAAACTAATATGGACCTCCTGGTCATCCATGACATGACCATTGAAATAGACCTTCATCTTCATTCCTCCTCCCACCAATGGTTCACCATCTCGTGGTGACTAAATCTTTGCCCGCCCTTTGTAAATGACGCCCCGAATGGGGTCCATGGTGACAATTTGACCATTATGTAATCGCTTACTCGCCCCTTGCACCCCAACAATAGCCGGGATCCCCAGGGTAACGGCAGCCACCGCAATATCCGAGGTTCTCCCACTATGTTCAGCAATAATGGCTTTGGCGTGTGCAAAAAACTCCTTATCTTCAGCATCAAAGTCCACGGCTACAGCAATATATGCTTCGTCAGGCAAATCCTCGTGGTTTTTCGGTTGAAACCGTACGGGAGCCGTAATAGGTTCTCCATAGCCTAATCCTGTTCCCACTAATACGGGATTTGATACGGTCTCCACGCGGACTAAATTGGTGGTTCCAGGAATTCCAGCTGGCACTCCAGCAGTCAGGACGACGAGATCCCCTTCAGCCACATAACCATAGTCAGCGGCTGCTTCAATGGCCTTGGCCGCCATATCGTCGGAATGTTCCGCATCCTCTGAAGAAATAGGACACACACCCCATGTCAACTTTAGGCGCCGCACGACGCCGGGATTGGGTGAAATGGCAATAATCGGGACACTGGGACGCGAACGGCTCACCATGCGAGCAGTATAGCCCGTAGCCGTAACCGTTAAAATCGCCCGGGCTTCTAAACTCTCTGCGACTTCAGCGGACGCACGACTCACGGCATCGGCCACACGGGTAATGGGCAATGACCGCCGCGTCATAAATTCACGCCGATTGTCGGCGTCTTCCGCAATTTTTGCCATCATTTGAATGGATTCTACCGGATATAGGCCAGATGCCGTCTCAGCCGAAAGCATCACACTATCGGACCCATCCCATATAGCATGGGCAACATCCGATACTTCAGCGCGCGTTGGCCGGGGAGCATGCGTCATGGATTCTAGCATTTGGGTCGCTGTCACGACAGGAATACCCAATTCATTGGCTTGAGCTATAATATCCTTTTGGAGCCAAGGTACACGCTCTGGTGGGAGTTCGACCCCCAGATCACCCCGAGCAACCATAACCCCATTAGAAACCGCCAAGATTTCTGCGAGATTCTCCACCCCGGCACGGTTCTCAATTTTGCTAATCAGAAAAACATCAAAGTGATTCTCTTCAAAAAATTTACGGATCGTGACAACATCCTCAGCGGAACGAATAAAGGATGCCGCAACAAAATCCATCCCCTCTTGCATTCCCATTAAAAGGGCTTCCCGGTCGGTATCAGTCAAAATGTCTAGGGGCCATGTCAAATCGGGTGAACTAATTTTTTTGCGGTTTTGCAGAAGACCGCCGACCACAACTTCTAAGCGGAGGGCATCGGGTTGCTGATCCGTACAGCGCATCACGATATTCCCATCATCAATCCAAAGCAGGTGACCAGGCTCAATCATATCAAAAATCCCATCCCAGGTGACACCGGCTTGATAGGACCCGGGTTCGGGGGTTTTAGTTAAGATAAAAATATCGCCTTGATTAAGAGTTAAGGGCTGGGTAAGATGCGTTAAACGCACTTCGGGACCACACGTATCAAGCATAATCCCCACTTCAGTGCCCAATTGATGCGAGATGCTACGTAGAAGCTGAATCCGTTGACGATGGGTTTTCAGATCTCCATGCGACAAATTTAAGCGTGCTACATCCATACCCGAGCGGATCATATTGGCAATGACTTGGGGATCATCGCAAGCAGGACCAATTGTCGCGACAATTTTTGTACGTCTCACATAGGAACTCCTTTACTCATTATCGTAATCGACCAAGATGTTCCGTGATGATTTCTGTTGCTTCTTCTGCTTCGCCTTCAGGAACTTGAATTTCAATACTGCCACGATCGTTGTCATCTAATTCAACCGTCTTCAGGTGGACCAAAACCCCTTCATTTTCCAATATGCCTTGAATCCGTTCTGCAATGGTCTTAGTCGGAGCAATATATACGACAGTCCACATCCTCGTACCATCCTGGCAGCGCGTTTGGTCAATATACGTTAAGCATACAATGGACGGCCTACTAGAACAACTAGCAGGCCGTCATTGTCTGGCACTTCACCAAAAATCTTGCTGGTATCCTTGATCTCTCACCATTCTAACGGCATCTTTTCTGCTGGTGATTTTTTCTGTGTTACCCGAAATACTGATAAAAGAGCGGCCAACAAGGACAACGCAACCAGAAGAAAGAGAGCATAGCGTGTGGCCGGAATCCAAGGCCCTTTAGGGCCTCCTGGACTTTCGACGCCACCATTCGCGATCAAAAATACTGCCAGCATAGTACCGGACAGTGCGGTCCCCATCGCCATGCCTAAGGACCGCGCCATATTCAAAATCCCGCCCCCAACGCCTAGACGCGAACTAGGCAAACTTCCCATCACAGAAGAATTGTTGGGCGGCGTAAAGATACCAAGACCAGCACCGATTAAGATCAATTCAATAACCATCATGGTCACATTCGGCTTGAGCGACAAGGTCCAAGCTAAGAGCAGCGATGCCAACCCGGTCAGAGCCATGCCTGATGTTGTTAAAAGGCGGGGACCATAGCGATCCGCTAAGGCACCTGACTTGGGTGCCGCCACGGTCATACCTAAGGGAACAGCCGTTAAGATAAGCCCTGATACCGCCGAACTATAATTGAGCACGCGCTCAAAAAAGAAAGGCATCAAAAACAGCACGCCAAACATGGCCAAGTACGATAATAAGCCAGTGAAATTACCAACACTAAACACGGGAATTTTAAACAAACGCATATCAACAAGAGGAGCGCGGAACGATAACTCTCGAAAAATGAATCCAATCAATAACAAGGCAGCGGCTGCAAACATGCCTAAAATGGCAGGAGATGACCAGCCCCAACTATTACCTTCTGTCAAGCCAAGCATCACCAAAACCAAAAAAGGTGTCATTAACAATGTGCCCCACCAATCGAAGGTTGCTTTATGACCCGACAGTTTGTCTTTGGGCAAAATCATCGCGGCCATTGTCGTCCCTAAAAGCCCAACGGGAACATTCACGTAAAAAATCGCCCGCCAGCCAAATAGACCCACTAAGGCGCCGCCAATAGCCGGGCCTAACGACAATCCAATCGCTTGCGCCGAACCTTGAAATCCAATCGCGCGTCCCCTGACCGAAGCCGGAACTGCTGCTGTGATTATGGCCACGGAATTCGCCTGCAACATCGCCGCCCCTGCCGCTTGAAAGACACGAGACACAATCAGCATAGGCAAGTTAACAGCAGCCCCACAAGCCGCTGAACCAATAATGAACACCAGAAATCCAAATGTGTATAAGGGCCTTCGCCCCAACATGTCGGCTAATCGACCAAAAAGCGTCAAGAGCGTCGCTAACGTGAGTAAGTAGGCGATTAAAACCCAACTCACCATCGACGCGCTAGCGTGGAAATATGTGGTCAAGTCAGGCAACGCGACATTGACGATACTCGCATCTAAGGCGGCCATAAATGCGCCAATACAGACCGTTGCGACCACAAACCAGATGTAATTTTCCCGGGAGGTGAAGCGTTCCAGAGGCAACGCCTGCCACATTTCCCGGAGTCCGGTTGCTCTTGCCACTTTCACACCTCCCTGTTGTGAAAATTTTCTCAAATAGTCCGATCGAGTTACGGAGATATTATCCCACCATTACATCGACAAATCTACTACTATACCGTACTCTTTTCATCCCCACGACAAAATCGTACAATGCATTCAATACGGCCTCAACCGCAGTTCCTGAAATCTGTTCCGGAGGTTCAAAATGCCTTTTGACGCTTTTTTACTTGAGCGATTAGCCCACCATTGGAATACACGCTGGCAAGATGTCGAACTCTCCGCAGCTTGGGCGGATAAAACTCACGTGATCTTTCAAGGATGGCACAAAAATTCCCACGAAAAGGTTTTCATTTTATTAGCTTTCACACCTGGGCTTGCCCGCATACATGAAACTCATCATCGCTTTGAATTGCCCAAAGCAACCCATCCTCTTTTTACGCGGTTTTTGCCCTTAACCGTTGACGCCGTGTTCACCCCGGCATTTGACCGAATTCTGTGGCTGAAAGTGCATTGGACGGATGATTGGGGACAGCCTAGCTATGGATATTTAGTGATCGAGCTTACGGGACACATAACCAATCTGATCATCCTCGATGCCGAATATAAAATTTTGGAAGCATTGCGCCACTTTCAGGACAAAAATCATCAGCGGGTTATTCGACCTGGGCAACACTATCAAGCGCCTCCTCCACTGCCCAATGCCTGTCAAACCCATCAATTGAGCGATATCTCGCCTTTGATCCGCAAACTCGTACCAGAACCCGGACAGTGGCCACTCGAAGCATTTTGCCGACAATACACCACGTCCACTCTGCCCTTTGTTTATCTTCACCACGATGAGGTCGAAGATCTCTGGGTTTTTCCGTTGCCAGGGTGGCAATCTGAACTTGTGGAAAATCCTGATGAGATCTTGGATAATCTATTTTTTGAGAAAGAACAGGAACGGCTACGCATCAATCTCCAACAACAACTCGTCGCGTATTGGAAAGACCGGGTTCAGCATCTACGTACCAAATTGGCTGAAACCGAAGAAAGTCAGCAAGAGGACGTAGAAAAATGGAAAGATGAAGGAGATTTGTGGTTGGCCTATCAGTATCAGTTTAAGAATCACCAGGAACTCACCATCCCGTCCTTTGCGGATCCTTCGCGCCTCGTTACCCTTGTGCTCCCTGAAGACAAGACTCCAGCCGAGATGGCAGAACAATGCTATAGACTGTACAAAAAAGCCAAGAGCCGCGTTGCCGCCAGTTCGCGGTTAGCGGAAATCCTGCGGGAAGAACTCACCCATGCTGAACAATCATTGAATTTAGCTCAGCAAAATCATCCCATCTCCTATTACCGCGACCAATTAAAACAGGTTGCATCACCAACGCGATCCAAACAACTGGAAAATCAGCCATTTCGGCGGTTTGTTAGCACCGGCGGTTTTGACATTTTCGTCGGACGTAACCGCGAAGAAAATCAGGAATTAACCATGCGTCGCGCTCGGCCGGATGATTTATGGTTTCACGTCAAACAAGCCCCAGGATCGCACGTGGTTTTGTTTAGTGGAAAACGCCAACCTAACCTGGAGGATCTGTTGGACGCGGCCCACCTCGCTGCCTATTACAGCCCCGCCAAACACTCATCAACGGTAGCTGTGGATTACACTAAACGCAAATTTGTCCGAAAACGTCCGCATGCCGACATGGGGCAAGTGCTTTATGAACGCGAAAAAACGCTGTACGTGACTCCTGATCCCGAAAGGCTAAGGCGTCTTGGGGCAACGCCTGACAAATTAATCGATTAAGGCATTACTGTTTGGGCTTTGTCAGAGGGATTCCCTGGCGACATAAGGGACAGTCATCAGGGGCCCAATTTTGAATGCCGCTGACGTTTAAGACCGAAAAAAACGGGACTCTCCAGGGAACACTTTGGTTTTGGGTCCGGTTAACCAAGCATCCGACGGCGGCGACATGGGCTCCTTGATCCCTTACCGCATCAATAACCTTGTTCACGGAACTTCCGGTGGTTACCGCGTCCTCGACAATAATTACGGGTTCCCCAAGTTCTAATTGAAAGCCCCGGCGAAACACCATTTTGCCGCCTTCACCTTTTTCAGCAAAGATCACCCGATTGGATGGTCTTAGGGCGGCTAATTGATAAGCAGGAATAATGCCTCCCATCGCTGGTCCGACGACGGTACGCGCTTCGATGTCCTGCATTTGTTCTTGCAACAGGGAAATCCACGCGACCAATTTGTCTGGCCTTTCGGTTAAGCGAGCTAACAGAAAAAACGTGTCACTGTGACGACCCGTGGTCAAAAGAAAATGTCCTTGCAAATAGGCGCCGATCTCCCGTAAATCCTCCAATGTTCCAGCTGTACTCACGAATTCCTGCCTCCTTGCACTAACTTGGTCAATTCTTGGTAGGCCGCCATGGGATCCTCGGCCTTCAACAATGTCCGCCCAATCACTAAATCCGTTGCACCGTGCTTGACGGCTTGTTCTGGAGTAATTATCCGCTTTTGGTCATTTGAGGCGTCCGATGCCCTTCGAATCCCCGGTACGACAAAGCGTGCCTCAGGCCACCAAGGACTCAGAACTGTTAACTCTTGCCCCGATAAAACGATCCCGTCAAGTCCTGTATCCCGACCCATTGCGGCTAACCGCTTAACCTGGTCACTCACGTTCGATGAGATGCCGATCATCGTTAAATCATCGTTGCCTAAACTCGTTAACACACTCACCCCGACAAGACTTAAATGAGTCCGGGCTTGAACTGCCGCTTCACACATGGCCCGACCTCCCATCAAGTGAATGGTGGTCAAACTGACTCCCAGCGCATCGAGCTGTGAGACGGCTGCCGCCACAGTTCGAGGAATATCATGCAATTTGAGATCTAAAAAGATCGATAGTCCATCTTCCTCAATCCATTTTTTGATCACATCCGGTCCGGTCCGGTAAAACAGCTCCATGCCGACTTTATAGTGTTTATGATGAGGAAAGCGGGCCATCCATTGTTCTGCCAGGTTTTGGTCTGCTACGTCTAAGGCAATCCAAAAACGCGTGACTTTGGGGTTTTCTGAATTAGGATTCATACGGAATCTCCTCTTTGAGAGGCCACGTAGATTTGCCGGGCAAGGCTGCCCCCACAGCCTCTTGCAACGACGTAAATCCATGGGCTTGTAGAACCTGCGGCAGTTCATTAATAATTTGATTCATCCGGTCTGGATATTGAAAGGTAATGGTCCCTACCATGACGGCACTCGCGCCCGCCATCAAAAATTCCAAGACATCCGTGGCGCTGGCAATGCCCCCCATTCCAATAATGGGGATGTGAACAGCCTGGGCGACTTCATAAATAATACGCAAGGCCACCGGTTTAATCGCCGGACCAGATAATCCCCCCGTGATACCTCCCAAAGCGGGGCGCCGATGATCAATATCAATCGCTAATCCCACTACGGTATTAATCGCAGAAATCATGTCGGCCCCTGCCGCTTCTATGGCTTGTGCAATAAGTACGGGTGAGGTCACATTGGGAGACAATTTGACCATGATGGGCAGGTTGGTCACTTGGCGGACCGCGTGGGTCACCGCGTAGGCTTGGTCCGGATCTTGTCCAAAGCTCATACCGCCCTCTTTGATATTGGGACAGGAAATATTCACTTCCAAGGCATGGACGCCATCGAGTCCATCCAGCCGTTCAGCCACCCGTTGATACTCATCCACCGTATGACCAATGATGTTGACGATCACACGGGGTTGATGCTGTCTTAAAAATGGCAAATCCTTTTCAATAAAAACATCCACGCCGGGATTTTGTAATCCAATGGAGTTTAAAAGTCCCATCGGTGTTTCCCAAATTCGCGGGGGTGGATTGCCGGTCCACGGTTCTGGGGATACCCCCTTTACACTGATACCGCCCAAGGCATCAATGTTGACAAATTGACTGTACTCCGGACCAAAACCAAAGGTTCCAGACGCAGCCATAACCGGATTAGCTAATTCCAATCCTCTGGGCAAAATGACACGCAAATCCATTACCACATCAGCTCCTCTGCTCGAAACACGGGACCTTCTGTACACACGCGCCGGTAAGATAGACCTTTTTCTCCTCTCGCTGGGACCACACAGGCCAAACATGCCCCAATGCCACACCCCATGCGTTGTTCTAAAGCCAGGTAAGCCGTCACCTGTCCTTGGACCAGATTGGCAACAGCTTTCAGCATGGGAGTCGGACCGCACGCATACACTTGGGCGTTCTCGTGTCGGCTTAGCCATTGTTCAAGCGGCCCGATAACCGTACCCTGATAACCCGCACTCCCATCATCTGTCGTCACTTCCACCGCTAATCCTAGGCCCTTAAAATCCTCTTCCATCAATATCCACGCGGATTTTCTGGCACCAATAATGACAAAAGGTGGATTTGGGGTCGTTGAAATCCACGTCTCTGCGGCACTATACAGTGGAGGGATGCCGACCCCACCTCCTACAAGAACCCATGGTCTAGACGGATCGGGAGCGGGAAAGCCGTGTCCTAATGGGCCTAACACATCGAGGCTCTCTCCCACTTGACGCTGTGCTAACCACTGGGTGCCTGAACCAACGATTTGAAATAAAATGCCCACTTCGCCCTGACTTCTGTCTATACGGGAAAACGATATCGGCCGTCTTAACATTCCCGGTGTCAACACGTGGGCAAATTGCCCAGGAGTGGCTTTCGCCAGTTCCGGGCTTTTTAGTATCAATTCCACGTGAGAATCTGCCACGTCAGTCCGTTCTATGATGGGACTTTTGGACCAGTTATTCTCAATCGCCATACTATCTCACCTGTCCTACGTGCAACCACTCGTTCAAAGGATGCACTGAAAATGTTTGCCGTTGACGCCCTTTAAGGGCCTCAATAGCGGCGCGAACCGTATCCAGCGAGGTGAAACACAAGATGCCTTGTTCCACGGCTGTCCGGCGAATGAGAAACCCTTCCCGTTCCTGGTCTCCGCCGACGGTAATGGTATTGATGACCAAATCAAACTGGCCTTGGTGTATAAGATCCACCAAATGGGGTCGTCGTTCCCGAATTTTGTAAACAGGCGTGGCAGGAATTCCTTGGGCCGATAACATGGCCAAAGTTCCGGAAGTCGCATACAACCGGTAACCTAAGTTGGCTAATTCACGTAAATAGGGTAAAGCCTCAGCTTTGTCGGCATCGGCGATAGTCACCAGAATTTTTCCTCCGGCTGGTAAGCGGAATCCCCCGCCAATCAATGCCTTATAAAGGGCGCTAGAAAAGTCATGGTCAATCCCCATAACTTCACCCGTCGATTTCATCTCAGGGCCTAAGATGGCATCGACCTGCCCGAGTTTGGCAAAGGAAAATACGGGCATTTTCACAGAAAAATGATCGGGTGCCGCTAATAATCCCTCGCCCCACCGCTCATCAAAATGGCCGGTGAGACTGGCTTCCATCGCTAAATCCACTAAGGGTACGCCCGTGGCTTTAATGACAAAGGGGACGGTTCGGCTAGAGCGGGGATTGGCTTCGATAACATAGACTTGATTGTCTACCGCCACAAACTGAATATTTAAAAGTCCCTTCACACCTAGGCCACGACAGAGTTTCGTCGAAATGTCGACAACTTGGTCAATAATACTTTCAGAAGCACGCACGGGTGGCAACACCGCTAGAGAGTCGCCAGAATGCACACCAGCCCGTTCCACATGTTCCATGACGGCGGGAATAAGCACACGCCGTCCGTCACTCACCGCATCGACCTCCAACTCGAGCCCACTCATATAGCGGTCCATCAAAAGCGGCTGGTCTGCTCCCATTTCGTGGTTTTCCTGCAAGTAACGTTCTAATTGTGCTCGGTCCTCGACAATTTTCATGGCTCGTCCCCCCAGCACATACGAGGGACGTACGAGAAGCGGAAACCCAATTTTTTCGGCGGCTTCAAAAGCTTGATGCGGGGTTGTCACGGCCAACCCAGGCGGTCGTTTGATGTGTAGTTCCTCTAATAGCTCATCAAATAATTCCCGATCTTCCGCTTGTTGCAAGCCCCTTAAATCGGTTCCGACGATTTTTACTCCATGTCTTGTTAGTGCTTCTGCCAAATTGATAGCCGTTTGTCCGCCAAATTGCACGACAACGCCATCTGGCTGTTCCCAGTCGACAATGTTCAAAACATCTTCCAGCGTAATCGGTTCGAAATACAAACGGTCTGAGGCATTAAAATCAGTCGACACCGTTTCCGGGTTATTGTTTACCATAATTGCTTTATAGCCCAGCCGTCGCAACGCATTAAGCGCATAAACACTTGCGGCATCGAATTCTATCCCTTGCCCGATTCGTATAGGTCCTGACCCAATGACGAGAATTTTCGGGCCATCGAGAGGTTCTGCCTCGTTTTGTTCCTCATAGGTGGCGTAATAATAAGGAGTTTGCGCAGGAAATTCACCGGCACAGGTATCCACCATTTTGTAGGTGGGTATGATACCAGAAGCGATGCGCAGACGCCGAACTTCGTCTTCGGTAGAATGAATTAATTCCGCAATCCTCTGATCGGCAAAACCTTTTTGTTTTAGTTCGCGAGCACGCTCGAGCCACCTCTTAGGATGTTGCCGAATCCAGGATTCGGTCTCAATAATATCGGCAATTCCCTCCACAAACCAGCGGTCAATGGCCGTCCGGCGAGCAATCTCTTCAACGGAAAACCCGCGTCTGAGACCCTCCGCAACGAAAAACAAGCGTTCATCCGTCACCTCTACAATGCCCGCCCAAATCTCCTCATCGGACCGTTGCTCCAAGTCTGGTCGGTTCAGCGAGATGCGCTTAATTTCCAAAGATCGCACGGCTTTTTGCAAACCACCAGCGAAGGTACGGTCAATGGCCATAACTTCGCCCGTCGCTTTCATTTGGGTACCCAACCGCCGTTCGGCCGTCGGAAACTTGTCAAATGGCCACCGTGGAATTTTGACAACAACATAATCGAGGGCCGGTTCAAAGGCTGCTGTGGTATTCACCGTCACGGGATTAGCGATTTCAGGCAGCGTCAAGCCGATCGCGATTTTGGAGACAATCCTCGCAATCGGATATCCCGTCGCTTTTGAGGCCAGAGCACTCGACCGGGAGACCCGAGGATTCACTTCAATTACCCGGTAACGTCCATCGGGATGTAAGGCGAACTGTACATTGCAGCCTCCTACGACTCCTAAGTGGCTAACAATGTCGATGGCTGCCGTACGCAGCATTTGGTACTCATAATCGGTTAAGGTTTGGCTAGGAGCCACAACAATCGAGTCACCGGTATGAATCCCGACCGGATCAAAATTTTCCATATTGCAAACCGTAATGGTATTACCAACCTGGTCTCGAATGACTTCATACTCGACCTCTTTGTATCCGGCAATCGATTCTTCCACGAGAACCTGGGTAATAGGACTCAAGGCTAACGCATGGGGTAAGCGTTCTAACAATTCTTCGTCGTTATGGGCAAATCCGCCCCCCGTTCCTCCCAAGGTATAAGCAGGTCGGAGGACGACCGGATACCCAATCTCCTGGGCAAATACAATTCCTTCTTCTACAGTAGTAACCGTTCGGCTTCTGGCAATAGGATGGCCCAACTCGATCATCAGATTGCGGAAGGCTTCCCGATCTTCGGCCATTTTGATAGCCGACAAAGGAGTGCCTAACAAAGGAATACCGAGGTCAGTGAGCACCCCTGTACGCCCGAGTTCCGAAGCCAAATTTAAGCCCATCTGACCTCCCAGCGTTGCCAACACCCCATCAGGGCGCTCTTTCCCTAAGATATAGGCAAGAAAAGACACCGTAAGAGGCTCCAAATAGACAACGTCTGCCACCGACAAATCAGTCATAATCGTAGCCGGATTACTATTGACCAAGACAACTTCTAATCCTTCTTCTTTTAAAGCTCGACATGCCTGGGTTCCGGCATAGTCAAACTCAGCCGCTTGCCCAATGATGATGGGTCCCGAACCAATGACCAAGACCTTATGAATATCCGATCGTTTAGGCATTCGTTAACCCCTTTCGTTGAATGACCGTATCTAAAAATTCATCAAACAGATAATGAGAATCCCAAGGTCCTGGACCCGCTTCCGGATGATGCTGTACAGTAAGAACAGGCTTCTCTTTATGCTGAAATCCTTCGACGGTCTGATCATGCAAATTCGTCAATCGTATATGGTAGCGGTCCAAAAGCGGCGCCGGGTCCACGGCATACCCATGATTTTGTGATGTAATCAACACTTTTCCTGTCACATGATCTAACAAGGGATGATTAGCGCCATGATGGCCGAATTTCAACGGATATGTGGGTGCCCCTTCAGCCAGACCAATTAATTGATGGCCAAGACAAATGCCCAAGGTGGGATAATGGTCAATGGCGTAGCGCACGGTAGGCAGTAGATCCGTAAAATCACTGGGATCACCTGGACCATTTGATAGCACCACACCGTCGGGAGCGTAATGAGCCAGTTCTTCGGGAGTTATGGTGCAAGGCAGCACACTCACCCGCATGTTGCGTTTCACGAGTTGCGCCATAATAGAATTTTTCGCTCCATAATCAATCACCACGACATGGAGCCCATCACCGTCATGACCTAAAGAATATGCTTGGGGCGTAGTCACTTGATAGACACTTTGAGACAGGTCAATCCCGGCAAACAACGCTTCTCGTTGCTCTTGCGTCATCTCGATTGGCCCCAGTACCGCGTGCTGGGTTCCCCGCTGCCGAATATACAAGGTGAGCGCCCTAGTATCCACATCCGCTAATCCACATTTGTGATAGCGCTTGAGATAGGCATCAAAACTTTCGGCGCCCCCAAAATGAGAGGGAATGGGCGCATCATGTTTGATAACAACCGCTTCCGCCCACGGAAATAAGGATTCCGCCGCGTCAGCGAACGTCCCATAATTACCGATAAGGGGATAGGTCAAAACGACAATTTGGCCAAAGTACGAGGGGTCCGTCAAAATCTCTTGATACCCGGTCATGGCGGTATTAAAAACCACTTCCCCCGCCACACCGCGTGTGATATCCCCGATCAATCGTCCCTCGAAAATTGTCCCATCTTCAAAAAACAATGCGCCTTTCACACCAGCACCTCCTGATCCCGCATGGTAAATCGACCCTCTAGCATCGTGGCGATTGGACGCCCTTTAAGTTTTGTCCCTTGTAAAGGCGTATTTTTCCCTCGGGAATAAAATTGTTGTCCGTCGACAGTCCACGTCATTTGCGGATCAATCAAGGTGAAGTCCGCTGACGCCCCGGGAATGAGGCCTGGATAATCAAGACCTAACACTTCTTGAGGGCCTACGGTGATAAGTCGAAAGAGATGCAAGGGGTCGAGTAGCCCCGCGTCCAAAAACACTCGGAAGATCGTTCCCACAAAGGTTTCTAAGCCGCTAATGCCAAATGGCGCATCTTTATACGACTGGTTCTTTTCGTCCTCATGATGGGGAGCATGATCGGACGCAATCACAGTAATAAGCCCTTTTATTACCGCTTGAATTAATAACTGCCGGGTCGTGTCCGGCCGTAAAGGCGGATTCACTTTGGTCACCGGATTATAATTCCATTCACGTACCGCCTCATCGGTCAAAAATAAATGATGCGGTGCCACTTCAGCGCTCACTCGCAACCCACGGCGCTTAGCATAGTCTAACGCTTCCAATGAACCCGGCGAGGAAATATGCGCCACATGTAAGATGCCCCCGGTCAACCCAGCTAATTCGACATCACGCCATACCATCACCGATTCCGCTTCATCAGGTGCCCCCGCTAGACCAAGTTGATGAGAAATACTTCCCTCATGCATGACACCACCTGCAGCCAACAAAGGATCTTCGGCATGCTGAATGATGGGGCGTCCTAACGTCCGCGAATAACTCAAGGCTGCACGCATAATGCGACTATCCACAAGAGGATGACCATCATCAGAAAAACCCACGGCCCCAGCTTCCGCCATCTGATAGAGATCAGCCAATTCTAACCCTTGTTGACCTTTGGAAATCGCGCCAATTGGCAGGATATGCACTAAACCAATTTCCTTACCCCGGGTTATTTGCCAATGAATCAAACTGGGAATGTCAACAACGGGACGTGTATTGGGCATGGTGCACACCACTGTAAATCCACCAGCTGCCGCAGCCTGACTTCCGGAGAATAAGTCTTCTTTATATTCCAAACCCGGATCACGGAAATGAACATGCATATCCGTAAGCCGTGGAACCAACCATAATCCTCGAGCATTGATAACCTGACAACCTGCGGCTTCCGTGCGTTCTGCAATGTGGCCATTAACAACAAACACGTCTTCCACACTATCAATGCCGCGGAACGGATCAATCACGCGTACATTTTGTATCTGCCAACACGTTTCATCCTTATTCGTCATGGCCACCTCCTAATAACCGAAATAGCGCGGCCATTCTGACCGCTACCCCATTGCGCACTTGCTGCAAAATGTAGGACCGTGAAGAATCCAAAACATCCGAATCGATTTCGACGCCACGATTTTGTGGACCAGGATGAAGAACCACAGCATCTGGTTTGGCATACTGTAGGGTTTTTCGCGTGATACCCCAGCGCAAGCGGTATTCCCACAATGAGGGAATTTCACCCGTACTTTGCCGTTCCTTTTGCAACCGTAACACTTGAATGGCATCGGCATCCTCTAAGGCTTCTTTCAAATCGGTGGTAACCTCAACGCCCAACTCTTCATACGTACTCGGTAAAAGACTCGGTGGACCGACAATGCTCACCCGGGCTCCCAGCGCCAACAATGCCCAAATATCCGAGCGAGCGACCCGACTGTGCAACACATCGCCCACGATCGCCACTTTCAATCCCGCCACGTGTCCTTTAGCTTGACGTAGCGTCAGGGCGTCGAGAAGACCTTGAGTGGGATGCTCATGGCTACCGTCGCCCGCGTTAATCACCGGAATATCCAAAATCTCAGCTAACTGTTGGGGCACTCCGGATACCTGATGACGAATAATGACGGCATCTACTGCCATTTGCGACAAATTCCGGGCTGTATCCCATAAGGTTTCCCCTTTTTCGACACTCGATCCCGATTTCTGCACATTAATGACGTCAGCACTCAGATATTTGGCGGCTAATTCAAAAGAATTGCGGGTCCGGGTACTGGGTTCAAAAAATAGGTTTACAATAGATTTTCCGCGCAACGTCGGAACTTTTTTAATAGGCCTGTCCAATATCTCGACCATATTTTGCGCGAGATCCAGTAAATCGACGATATCTTGTTCGGAGAGACTTTCTAATGTCAGTAGATCGTGCATTATTCCTCTCCTTCTACCATGGGAACTTTTTCCACATATACGCGATCAACCCCGTCAATTTCCTGCATTTCCACATGGATGCGCTCCGAGCGGGCGGTAGGCACATTTTTCCCCACATAATCCGCTCGAATGGGCAGTTCACGATGTCCCCGATCAATTAAGACCGCTAATTGAATAGCTTTAGGCCGCCCAAAATCTGATAACGCATCAAGCGCAGCACGCACCGTACGTCCGGTATAAAGCACATCGTCGACTAATACAACCACGCGTTTATCGATCATGGCGCTTTTTATCGATGTTTGATTCACTGGTGCAAAAGGCCGATGGGCCAAGTCATCGCGGTACAACCCGATGTCGAGAATTCCCACCTGCAGTGTTTCATTTTCTATCAAGGCCAAATTTGCGGCAATGCGCTCGGCTAGGGGCACGCCCCGCCTGCGAATCCCGACTAAACTCACATTGTGCACACCATGATTGCGCTCCACAATTTCGTGAGCAATGCGCATTAGGGCGCGGCGTATTGCATCTTCGTCCATCAATAGGGCGACCTGTTTCATAAAAACCCTCCTTGGGCAATTGGCCAAAAAAAATACTCTAGCCACCCGAAGGCCAGAGCAAAAAATCTTGGTATTTGCCCCTTTCCAGCCTCACGGGACTGGTGTTAAAGGAAGTGTACCCAACTCCTATAATAATCCACTCATTGCCGTTGGTAAAGAGGCATGTTGCTGAAATTGATGGATTTCGCGAAATTTGTCATGTCGACCGGACAAAGGCCCACAGTTTACCCCCGGGTGAAGATTGTGATAGGGTAAAAATGTGTAGCAGGTTAAGGAGGATCAGATGGCTGAACATAACGGCGATCTCAAACGACTTTGGCGCAAAACTGGCATTTTAATCATAGCCTTGTTAATTATCGGCATCTTATTAGCCATTTTAGTTGATCAAGCCAAAGGACCGTTACATATTGTTCCCAAATCGATTGCTGGACCAATCAAAGCACTTATCGTATTAATGATTGGTGGCGCCATTTCTTACTTGTTGGAACGTTATCTTTTTCAATTGACTTCACGTACTTTGGGCGCCAAAAGTACAACCTCGTTGCGTTTCATTATTCGTTTACTGCTACTGTTTGCCGTAATTTTGTCGGTTCTGGCCGCATTTGGTGTTGGGCTCTCTTCCGTAGTGTTTGGTGGAGCGTTTGTGACAGCAATTATTGGCCTAGCTGGACAGACGATGTTCGGCAATCTCATTGCCGGTATCGCATTAATTATTTTTCATCCTTTTGAAGTAGGAGATCGGGTCAACATTGTTTCCTCGCAATATCCTGTCATATGGCCCACCTTTCCCCATGAAGCGACGAAACCAGCTTATTCTGGAGTGGTCATCGACATTACTCTTATGTATACGTCTGTCTTAACCGATAATGGGCCTGTCCTCGCGTTTCCTAATGGCATCATCATTCAAGCCGCTGTTGAAAACCTATCAAGAACAACACGACGAGCTATCCGAATCCGTTTTGACGTAGACATCAATTTGGATCCTCACAAATTGCTTCCACAGGCGGAAAAAATGCTTCAAACTCTAGGCTATTCAGGAGTTCATCCTCAGATTATCGATGTTACCCCTTCTACATATTCTCTCTTAATTGTTGTTGACGCGCACTCGAACGCCGATGACGAAATTCGGCATCGAATTTTCAGCCATCTGGTTCCCATTATTCAAAAATATAAACACGAACTTGCAATAAATCCTGATGCACAGGGTGAGGACGGTGATGTAAAGAAGTCAGAGAGCAAGGCCTAAACCGTCTATTAATAACTGGTATGTTTTAATGTCGGGACAAGGCGACGAGGACATATGAAAAACAAACTCAGAAACGATTTTAGGATCTTTAAGATCGCATAGAGCTTTGCCCCAATCACTGGGAGGATAAGTCCAAAAACACAACGGAACATGAGTGACTGGATGTAAAAACGCTAGTCGCATCGCATGCAGTAATTGCCCAGGACCCGTTTCGGAGGCGGGACCATACAAAGGATCTCCCACAACATAATGACCCATGGAACTGAGATGAACGCGAATTTGGTGCGTTCGTCCCGTTTCTAAGGATAATTGCACTAAACTTTGGGATCCCCAAGTGGCTAAGGTATAATAACGGGTTCTTGCCTCCCGACCATTTTTCACAATGGCCATTTTTAAACGGTTACGTAAGTGCCGCCCGATAGGGGCATCGATAATACCATTGCTAGGCGTCATGTGTCCTTGAATGACCGCAATATAATCCCGGTGAACTTGGCGTTGTTGAATCATTTGGGACAATTTCGCCTTGACATCTTCGCTCCGTGCCAAGACCAATAGGCCAGTGGTATCCCGGTCTAAACGATGAACCACCCCTGGCCTAAAGTCGTCCCCTTGATGAGGGAGTAATGGCAATAGCCGATGCACCACACTATCATTTTCGTGACCGCGACTCGGATGCACCACAAGATGTCTTGGTTTATTGACAACAATCAAATAATCATCCTGATACACAATCCATTCGGTATCTACGGTCCCCTCGATGAGAGGAGGAAGGGGTGCGGGCTTTTCGATGAAATCAATGATGATCTCATCGCCTGCCTGAACAATAGTTCCCGATTTCACCGTTCGCCCATTAAGGCGAACGTGCCCTTGTTGAATCTGCCGCTGCCAAAATGTGCGCGAATGTTCCGGATTCCATTCATAGATAACCCGATCTAGTCGCATCCCTACCATGTCGGGAGATACCTGAAAGCTTGTTGGTGTCTTAGGATGAAGACTCGCCATTTTTGTCTAGCCTCCAATAATAATAGACGAGCAAACCCATGCCCACCACAATGGCCGAGTCAGCTAAATTGAAGACGGGCCAATCGATGACATGAATGTAGTCAATAACACGTCCCCAGATGATTCGATCCCATAAATTTCCGGCCGAACCCCCAGCTAATAATCCCAAGGCAATAACCATCAGAGACGGCATGTGGGGATGACGCCACGTGTAAATGCCAATGCCAATTAAGAGGGCAAAAGCCACAAGAATAAAGAGGGGCGTTCCGCCTCGCAAAAGGCTGAACGCTGCCCCATTATTCAAGACATAGGTCAAGGACAAAACGGGTGGCAAAATAGGAATACTCTGACCGGGCACCATGGTGGCGGAAACGCGAGATTGAATCAATAAGTCTGACGCCAATATCACTGTTCCAATCACAACAATGCCCAAAGCCGGTTTGGACATTACAAACTCTCCTTCAATACGTCATAACACCGCTCACATAAATCGGGATAATCAGCGTGGTGGCCTACGTCAGGCGTATACCGCCAACACCGTTCACACCGTGGCCATGATGTTCTTTCGGCATGGCAAGCCAATTCTGATCCTTGCACGGCATCAATATGAGCAACCATAACCATTTCCGTCAGAAGGCGCTGATCGTCGTCAGTCAGGGCCGGATCTGTTGCCGGGACAGTTAAGTGAACCATGGCTTCAAGCGAGTTCCCAATGGTCTTGTTAGCTCTTAAACCTTCGAGAGCTTTGAGAATGATTTCCCGGTAGGCTAAAAGGCGAGACATCCGCGCTTTTTCATCACTGCCATAACCAATCGCCCAAGGTTCTGGCCATCGCAATAAATGCACAGACACGGGCGCGTCCGGTTCTTTCGGAAGATACTGGTACACTTCATCGCTGGTAAAGACCAAGATAGGCGAAATGACACGGACCAAAACATCAGCAATATACTTTAAGACATGCACTGTTTCCTGCCGTAACGGATTGTCTACAGCTAACGTATATAGACGGTCTTTGATGACGTCCAAATAGAAACTAGACAGTTCCGTGGTTACGAGCCGAACCAACCCGTGCACGACTTGATGGAAGGTGTAAGATTCATAGGCTACTCGCGCTTCCCCCATCCATTCATTAATGACGTGAACCATCCAACGGTTTAAGGGATCTTCCAGTGTGCGAGGAGCTGTCGTTGGCTCATAGTCGGCCAGATTTCCTAATAAAAACCGAAAGGTGTTACGAATCTTCCGGTAGCTTTCCGACAACTGCCGAAGAATTTCATCGGAAATTCTGACATCATTGCGATACTCGGAACTGGCGACCCAAAGCCGCAAGATATCCGCGCCGTACTGATTGACAATATCAAGCGGATCAATGGTATTCCCCAGCGATTTGTGCATTTCTTGACCCGATTTATCGAGAACCATGCCATGGGTCAACACCATACGGTAAGGTGCCTCATCCTTCGCAGCTACCGCCGTGGTTAACAAACTATTAAACCAGCCCCGATATTGATCGTTACCTTCCAGCACAACATCCGCAGGCCATGTTAAATTGGCATGCCCTGCTAACACCGCCGCTTGAGAAGATCCCGAATCCATCCACACATCAAACACATCATGTTCTTGAGTTAACTCATGGCTACCACAATAAGGACACTGGTAATCCTCAGGCAGGAAGTATTGGGCCGGGTGTTCCCACCACGCATCGGAACCCTCTTGAGCGATAATCCGGGCCACATGGCGAATCAAGGAGGGTTCTAAGATTGCGGAATGACACTCTTCACAATAAAATGCGGGGATCGGGACCCCCCAGACACGCTGCCGAGACAAACACCAGTCTTGGCGATTTTCGACCATTTGGCGCATGCGTTCCCCGCCCCAATCGGGATCCCATTTCACCGGATAGGTCGCTTCTTTAAGACTATCTCGTAACCGATCAATAGACAAAAACCATTGCTTGGTGGCCCGAAAAATGACGGGATTCTTACATCGCCAACAGTACGCATATTGGTGATTAAGGGGCTCATGTTTAACTAAATGCCCTTCCTCTCTCAGTCGGTCAATGACCACCGCATTAGCATCCTGATAGAATAGTCCTTCGACCAGGGGCGTCCCCTCCACAAAACGTCCTTGGTCATTCAGAGGTTGAACGATTGGCAATTGATAGGCTTTACCAACCTCGAAGTCCTCCATTCCATGTCCAGGCGCTGTATGCACGAGGCCTGTTCCACTTTCACTGGTTACATGTTCTCCAAGAATCAGGGGGACATCGTGGTGTAAATAAGGATGTTGTGTGACTATGCCTTCTAGTTCACGTCCCGACCATGGTCCATATTTTCCTAACACGTTCCAGTCCATCAGGGCAATTAACCGATCGGTCAAGTCTTGCGCAACTAATACCCGGCCATCTTGTTCGGTCTCTAATACGACATATAGCAAATCCGGATGGAGGCTAATCGCCACATTGGCCGGAATGGTCCACGGTGTCGTCGTCCAGATTACCGCACGAGTATTGTCTGGCAATATCCCCTTCCCATCCTTAACCGGGAACGCGACATAGATGGCATCGGATTTGTGGTTATGATATTCAATTTCGCCTTCCGCTAATGCGGTTTCGCAATGCGGGCACCAATATACAGGCCGCAAATCCCGATAAATAAGCCCTTTTTCCACCATTGAGGCAAAAATTTCTAGTTCAGCGCCTTCATACTCCGGACTCATCGTGATATAAGGATGCTCCCAATCGCCCATGACCCCCAAGCGTTGGAATTCTTCGGTCATCACATGAATATAATGACGCGCCACCTCGGCACATTCTTTTCGCAATGCCAAAGAATCGATTTGATGCTGAGACACGCCAAGCTTTTTCAATGCGCGCATTTCGATTGGCAATCCATGGGTATCCCATCCCGGCACATAGGCGACATCAAACCCGGCCAACGACCAGTACCGGTTAATCATGTCTTTAAGAATTTTATTTAATGCGGTACCGGTATGAATGTCACCATTGGCATAGGGTGGGCCGTCATGCAAGACAAATTTCCTCTCATGAGCGCGTTCTTGACGTTGCAGTTGGTAAACATTATCCTTGGCCCACTTTTCCAACCACTGCGGTTCTTGTCCCGGCAAATTGGCCTTCATCGGAAAGGCTGTCTTCGGTAAACGTAATGTACTCCTGTAATCCATAATGTCCCTCCACCAAAAAAATAACGCCCCTGTCAAAAGGGACGTTGTGCCGCGGTACCACCCTCATTCCTGACACCAAGAAGGTATCAGGCTCTCAGATGCGTAACGGGCATAACCGGCTCGAACTACTATATAGGATTCGCCCGAGCACTCCTGGGGGATGAGTTCGTGGACTTCTGGACTGGCTTCCACCATCTGCTCAGTTCTCTATGCCATGAGTCCAACGACCCGTGTCCCAATCATCGTTTTCTTAAATGATAAATGTTCCCGTCAGTTAACCCTACCGAGTGGCATGGGTTTTGTGAAATCACTTCCACAAAAATCCTGTTTTCTGCAACCATTGCCTCGGTAGTCATCCTACGTTTTATCCTAAATCTCCCCGGGCATCGATTAAGACCATGGGGTCCTGTACCCAAAGAAAATCATGGTGAGAACAGACAATCGAACGTCCTACCGGACGAACCCGCTTTTATCCTCGTTCAGCATCACCTGAAACGAGGAATACACGGGCATTTGTTCAGTTATTGTAACACATTTAGGCGTGCGGGCAATCCCGCTTCGGGTTTACGATTCTACAGCAGCTTGCAATAACGGACCTTCAGTGACCAACCGCAACTGAGCCTCTAACAGACTTTTAATTTGGGCACGAAACTTTTCCGTCTCATAGCGAAGTTGAGACAACTGATTTTCCGCTTCACGCACGCGTGCTTCGGCATTGCGGATAATCTCTTCCGCTTTGGCTTCTGCTTCTCGCACAATCAGTTCAGCTTCTTTTCGCGCTGCCGCTTTCACCTCTTCTGCCGTCTGCTGCGCAATCACGAGTGTGTTTTGCAAGGTTGCTTCCAATTTACGATACTGTTCAAGACGCTCGGTCATTCCCGACGTATTTTCCTTCAATTCGTCGTTTTCTCGGATTAACGCTTCATAGTCGCGAACAATTTCATCGAGAAATTCGTTGACGTCGTCTTCATTGTATCCACGAAATCCATGTTTAAACTCTTTATTTACGATGTCTAAAGGTGTCAGTGGCATAAAATCCTCCCGCGCTTAAAACCTTGCCAAATATAAAAATAAAGTAACTAAAAGATAGGATGCAATATCCACCAGAAAAAACGCAATCAATGGCGATAAATCCAACATCCCGACTAAGGGCACCCTTCGCCGGATCGGGGCTAAAATCGGTTCAGTTAGCTGCGTTGAAATATACGTTGCTTTGTCCCACAGCCCCGCCGTCCGGGGAGGAAAAAAAGAGGCAACAATCCGGATCATCAGCACGACATAAAACACGTCTTGCAGAATATGCACAGTTTCTGCTAAGTGTGTAAAAATTATACTCACTTATTTAAGCTCCGTGTCCATCCTGGCGCTTCATCGTGATCTTCACTGGCGACTTCAACATTATTGGGGGTAACGAGAAAAATATTGTCTCCGACCCTACGTAATCCTCCATCAAGAGCATACGCAACCCCTGAGAGAAAATTCAAAAGCCGCTGACCAGCACGCTCTTCCGCCAAGTCTAAGTTGACAATAACGGGTCGACGCCCTTTAACTTGGTCGGCTATAGCCTGGCCATCTTCCAACGTTCTCGGATGCATGACTACCACCCGAAATCCGCGGGTTCCCGGCAAGCTAACTAAACTCCCCCGTTTCTTTTGCGGAACCTCATCTTCCCAATCCGAAGCGGCCGCTACTTGTTGCGTGTCTAATTCCTCTTCTTGGACTTCTTCAAGCCCGACAAAATTAAGAAACTTTCCTACAATACCTGCCTTCACGATAGCCCCTCCTCGCATCACTTAGGTTTTTGGCCTTGGGCCGAAAATCGCGGTTCCGAGTCGAATCATTGTCGTTCCCGTCTCTAGGGCCCATTCATAATCCTCAGACATGCCCATCGATAGTTCGGTAAGAGGTGCCCAAGGAAATCCCTCTTGTTGAGCAATTCGCCATAATTCGCCAGTTTCCTTCATGAGATCACGAATTTTTTTCTTTTCGTCAGAACTTTTGTCTGCTGCTGCCGGAAAAAGTGCCATCATGCCTATGAAACGCAAATTCTTCCACTGTTCGGCCTTGGCCAAAAAATGTTGGACATCCTCGAAAAACATCCCGGTTTTGCTGGGTTCCTTGCCGGCATTAATTTCAAGCATAACCGGCATTGGCGTTTTCAAGCGACGATTTAACGCGTCAGCAATGCGTTCACTGTCAATACTATCAATGGCGTCAAAAAGATCTATGGCATATTTTACCTTGTTCGTCTGCAGATGTCCAATCATATGGAGCGGAGCGGGAGGTTTCTCGGAGAATTTGTTGAGGGCTTCTTGCACTTTATTTTCTCCCAATAAATGAGCCCCGGCTTGTAAAGCAATTAACGCTTCCTCCCGGGTCCGTGTTTTGGTCACGGCCATCAGCTTTACCGTTTCCCCTGGCCGTATTCGGTGAATCATTTCGAGAATCCGTTGCACATTTTCCGTTATTTGCTCATACATATAAATCCTCCCATCCGCCCGGTGCGACCATGGTCACGACGATAGGAAAAAAATTGGTCACCGTGACAAGCCGTACACCATCGGGAAATATCAATATTGGCGTCGGGAATTCCTAATTCTACTAACTGCTGCCGATTGGCCTCCCACAAATCCAGCAAATAATGTCCCACCCGTGTCGCCACGAGCGGTGCATCTCCTCCCATTTGGGCGCGAAACTCATTAGCCACGCGTTCATCCACTTCATAACAACATGGACCAATGGAAGGGCCAATACCAATGTGGATCTGATGAAGATCGATGCCTTCCTCTTTAAGAAGCTCAATTGCTTGACGCTGCACCCCGCGTACGGTTCCTCGCCATCCCGCATGGAGAAGTCCCACGACATGATCCTGCGGTACCGCAATGAAAATGGGCACACAATCTGCGAATCCCATCCCCAGAACCACACGATCACTATGAGTCAACAGACCGTCTAATCCCGGAAGAGCTGTTCTTGATGCCATGGCACCGGCCCCGGCATCATGAGGGGACACCCATGCGACCTGGTTATGATGTACTTGCTCGGCCATGACAAGTTGTGACAGATCATGATCGATATCTGCCAAAACCCTGCGTCTATTTTCCATCACAGCTGATGGCAAGTCCCCCACATTAAAAGATATGTTTAACGTATCAAATGGAGAAAATGATACGCCCCCTTGCCGTGTAGTAAATATCGCCTGAATCCCCTCTGTGACCTGCCAACTGAGGTAGGGGGATTTATGACGGATCCAACGGGTCATAACATGGTCCTACCTTCCCTAATGTCCACTTACCGCAAGATAAGACAGCGTGTAAGGCATCCCTTTCCCCGCCGCCTTGAATATGACCCATTTATTCTAACATACCTAAGAGCCGAGACCGGGCTTGTTGCTGACATGATAAAATCGCCTCCTGAGAATGGATCGGGACGTTCTCCATTCTCATGACGAGGCGACAGTTGTATCTTAGTGAGGAACAGAAACCACAATTCGTGGAGTGGCCAAACCCATCCGTACCTCCATGATCTTATCCTTCTGGGGATGGAGCCATTTCCACCAAGATGACGTCGTGACCAATTTTTCGGATTTGCTCCCACGAAATCACGGTGTCCCGTTCACGTCCAAACAATCCTAACAAGTGACTGGAACCTAATATGATTACGGCCTTGATATGTCCGCGCTCAAGATCTAGTTCCAAGTCACCGACAAAGCCTAAACGGCGCCCGTCGGTTATATTGATGACGTCTTTGGTCCGCAACTCGGAGGTCTTCACCATATGGCATCCCCCCGCTATACCATATGAACGGAGCAAATCCCCTAGACGACAATTGAGGATACCTATTAAATCCAGCCGAGGAGATGATTGACAAAGCCCGGCAAAGACCAGCTCACACGTATATGACCGCGCAAAGAGGCGGGAACGGGATGAGGAATCCGCACAGGGAGAGCAGGCACGCTTTCAGGAACCGTTGGCGAGGACTCCGGCTCTTCAACCCCCGCTTGACCCGACGCAGGGGACACAGGAATCGCCACGGCATTGCTCATATCAATAAAACACAGCGAGGGAAATAAGACACACCACCAGTTATGACCCTGGCCTTTTCCCAAAATGACCAGCAGCGCTTGATATTTCCCGGCCGGTAACACCCAGCTTCCATAGGCTTTCGTCGGAAACTCTGTTGTGGTCAGCGACACATGCGCTTGATACGACACGTGATTGATTCGCAAAACGTCATCGGCAACGCGGGTAATGGTTTTGATATGTGATGCTAGAATAGACGCCGCTTGTTGGCGGGTCTTCGCGTGAACAAGCAAGGGATCTAAGACCGCTAAGACATGGTCCCGGACATCGAGTTTTACCGCTTGATCTACCGGATTATCCGAATTCGCAATCACCCGAAACCTGATAACGGGGGGCGGTGAAATAGAGGTTTGCGACAATTTGGCCGGGCGATTTGGCGATACTAGACCCTGACCTGGCTGAGGAGCAAGAGACCACAAAAAACTCATCGCAAACAAACTGAGGAGAATCTGCTTGATCCACATTAGATATACTTCCTCATATGATTTAACGCCGCTTTTTCGAGTCGGGACACTTGAGCCTGACTTATGCCAATCTCATCGGCGACTTCCATTTGCGTTTTCCCATCAAAAAATCGCATGGTGAGAATAAGCTTTTCCCGGTCCGTGAGACGTCTCATGGCTTCGCGAATGGCCAAACTTTCTAACCAGTTGCGATCATGATTTTTCTCATCGCTGATTTGATCCATGACAAAGATTGGATCGCCTCCGTCGTGATAAATGGGCTCGAACAAGGAAACCGGTTCTTGAATCGCATCCAGCGCGTATAACACTTCTTCGCGCGGAACACTAAGTTCTTCAGCGATTTCACTAATTGTCGGTTCTTTGGAATAGCGGTGAACTAAACCATCACGGACCTGAAGGGCTTTATATGCAATGTCCCGCAAGGAGCGGCTGACGCGAATCGGATTGTTGTCACGCAAATATCGCCGAATCTCACCAATAATCATGGGCACTGCATAGGTCGAAAATTTAACATTTTGGCTGAGATCAAAATTATCAATGGCTTTCATCAGCCCGATACATCCGACTTGAAACAGGTCATCACTATGTTCTCCTCGATTTTGAAAACGCTGGATGACCGACAGCACTAAGCGAAGATTCCCATTAATTAATTCATCCCGTGCGGTCTCATCGCCTGATTGCATGGCCTGAAACAACTCCCGCATTTTTGCATTGCCCAAAACGGGCAACTTGGCCGTATTGACACCAGGGATTTCGACTTTGTTTAATGGCATATCCCCTTTATTCCTCCCCGGAGTTGTATCAGCAACTAACTTCATTGAGAAGTATCACCAAAGGAGGAGGAGGATATACAAAAAGCTCTGGAATTTGCCAAAATTTGGCTTCCAGAGCTCATAGAGGTTATCCGTGGATGGGATCAGATGACAAAGACAGTCTATTCCATGCGGTGAAATTCCTTGCGCAGGCGTTTAATGATGCGCTTTTCTAAGCGAGAAATATACGATTGGCTAATCCCTAATGAATCGGCCACTTCTTTTTGGGTTCGTTCCACACCATCAACCAATCCAAAACGCAATTCCATAATGCGACGTTCGCGGGCATTAAGCTTGCTTAAAGCTTTTTTAAGCATGGTACGGTCCACTTCATCTTCTAAACGCTTGTAAATAATATCATTTTCTGTCCCCAACACATCAGACAGGAGCAATTCATTACCGTCCCAATCGACATTGAGCGGTTCATCAAAAGACACTTCCGAACGAGTCCGAGAATTTCGGCGGAGATACATCAAGATTTCATTCTCGATGCATTTTGATGCGTAGGTAGCGAGTTTGATTTTTTTGTCCACATTAAAGGTATTCACCGCTTTGATGAGCCCGATAGCCCCAATAGACACTAAATCCTCAATCCCAATTCCTGTGTTCTCAAACTTGCGGGCAATATAGACGACGAGTCGTAAATTGCGTTCAATTAACACGGAACGCACGCTATCTTCACCGTTGCCCAATAATGAGAGAAGGTTGGCTTCTTCATCCCCGGTAAGGGGCGGGGGCAGTGCTTCACTGGAGCCAACATAATGAATCTCGGTGGCGGATTGGTCCCAGCCGAGAATCGCGGATAAAAATTGCCGAATCCGATGAATCCACGTCGCGCCATGCGGCGATTGCCATTCTGCAATCATGCACCCACCCCTTCTTGATTTAATGTCACAATGCAGTCGGGAGAAACCAGAGCAAAATAAGAACGGTCGGCGGAAACATTAGCATTCGTTAGAGCTAACGAAACGGGAGCTAAAGGAAACCATCGTCCCTGAAATTGCCCCTGCGCCAAATCCAGAGCAACGACAGGCAAAATGCCTTGACCACCGATGGATTGATACCGAACGGTGCCTAATCGTCCTCGCCAGTCTTCCGGGACCGGGTCATGCTTCCCCGCCAAAAACGATGAGACCCATGCCAACACACTCTCCGGCAGCCATTCGATGGCTTGGCTGACTTCCAGGACAATCACAGGTCGGCGCAAGACCGGATCACGCATCCGATTACCTGAATCCCACAAGCACCGTACCGTAAGCATCTTTTCTGCAAGAACGAGACGGACCTCACCAAGTTGAGATTCACCTAAGTACTGCCGAATTCGCTGATGCGGTACAAAGCGACCAATCAGCCACAGAATAACGGGAACCGTCAGTCCAACAAGTATCCACGAGGGAAGAAAATTGTGCGGAATCCATGTGAGAACCACTAGCGCAATGCCACCAGCAAGAATTGTCATCGCGATAAAAATGACGTAGGCCTTCATCCACAAACGCCATGGCAATTTTTCCACGGCCACGATCACAACGAAGGCCGGCCATATCATCATGATTTCCCAAGGTACGGCATAGAGATTTTGTGTCAGCAAAACCCACAAGGTCGGCAAGGTTCCCAGCACGGAACCTAAAACCAAACGCCAAAGGCGGATGCGTCGATCAAGCAGCACAATGGTCACGCGTAACAGCGACCAATCCATAATGTAGCTTATAGCGAGTGTGCCTACTGCACTAACCATAGGCTCATCCCCTTTTGGCGTATTGATCAACCTTATTCGATGCATATGCGTAACATATCTGAGGTATGTCTGACGTGAAGTATTTTAAGGACAATAGATTGCAAAGACTGTCAGTTTGCCGAAGCCCTCACGAAAACTTGACGACAAAATAAGGGCCGTCTTGGCATCCGACGGCCCTCATCTTTTACAAAACTATCTTAATTTCTTCGGCGCAAAAATGCGGGAATATCCAAATCATCGTTATTCGCAAAAGGCTTAATCTCTACTTCTTCGCGTTCGCGGATTTCTGCCTCCGGTCGGCTCATAATCCGGTCCCCAGAAAATCCCGTAGCAATGACGGTGACGCGCACTTCGTCTTTCAAACTTTCGTCAATGACCGCTCCAAAAATAATATTCGCTTCCGGATCAGCGGCCTGAATGACAATTTCCGCTGCTTCGTTGACCTCAAATAATGCTAAGTCGTTACCACCGGTAATATTGAGCAATACCCCTCTTGCCCCGTCAATGCTGGTTTCCAGCAATGGACTAGAGATGGCCGCTTTGGCCGCTGCGGCTGCACGATTTTCGCCTTGGCTCACGCCCACACCCATTAATGCCGAGCCCATTTCCGACATAATTGTCTTCACGTCCGCAAAATCGAGGTTGATAAGTCCAGGAACCGCAATTAAATCAGAAATACCCTGAACACCTTGTCGCAAAACATCATCGGCAATCCGGAACGCTTCCATAATCGAGGTGCGTTTTTCAACAACTTGCAATAAACGGTCATTCGGAATGGTAATGAGAGTGTCTACTTTGGCCTTTAAGGTGGCGGCACCTTTTTCAGCAAATGTTTGTCGCCGCCGTCCTTCAAAGGTAAAGGGTTTGGTCACGACTCCAACGGCCAAGGCCCCCACTTCTTTCGCAACCTCTGCCACGACGGGGGCGGCACCAGTCCCCGTGCCACCTCCCATTCCTGCGGTAATGAAAACCATGTCAGCGCCTTTTAAGGCATCGGCTATTTGTTCACGACTTTCTTCAGCAGCTTTCGCCCCGATATCAGGATTGGCCCCCGCTCCCAATCCTTTGGTTAATTTCGTACCAACTTGCAACCGGGTAGGCGCCATCGACAATGCTAAAGCTTGAGCATCCGTATTGATCGCGATGAATTCGACACCTTTTAACCCGGCTTGGATCATCCGGTTGACAGCATTGGTACCACCCCCGCCGACGCCAACCACCTTTATGACGGCAAAATTCTCAGCCGATTGATCAAATTCCAGCATGCAAAATCCTCCCCATCTCCGAATCCGCTAAGTTTATCCCCACAAATTTACCCAAAATTGTATAAGACGGCGCCACAATGTTTCCGGTTCCGGTGCCACCCCGTCACGCATCATGGCCTTCGCAACCCCAACCACTGTTGCGTAACCGGGGCTCTTGGAAAGATCTGATAATCCGCCTAATCCGTATGGACCGCCAATTCGAACGGGCCAGCCCCACCGTGTTGCTAAATGCGAGTCTAATCCTTTGAGAAGTGCCCCGCCACCAGTCATGACAACACCCGCCGCAGGTCCCTTTGTCCATTCAATTTTTTGAAGTTGCTTTTCAACATAATCTGTCCATTCATCGATTCGAGCCGCAACAATCTCTTGGAGCTCCTTAATCGGAATGAGTTTCACAGCTTGGCCACTTACCGCCCGTACTTCTAAAGTTCCTTCGCGCTCCGAGCCTACTGCTGCATGTTCCAATTTGAGTCGTTCGGCTTGGGTGGCCACCACGCCCAAGCCCACGGACAAATCTGATGTAATGGATTCACCGCCTAAAGGCACGACACCGAGATATTGCAAATGACCACCACGATAGACCGAAACACCGGTCGTTCCACCACCCACATCGAGATGCACAACGCCCACTTGTTTTTCATCATCCGACAACACCGCATTCGCTGATGCTTCAGGAGCCGGAACAAAATTTAAAACGTTTAGTCCTGCCATGTTTACGACATGGCGCAAATTGCGGATGACCGTATTTAATCCCGACACAACAAAGACATCCGCTTCCATGGTGTGGGCAACCATACCTACAGGATCTACCACACCGCGAAATCCGTCAACGGCGATTCCTCGACGAATCACGCGAATGACTTCGCGGTCATTCCCCAGGCTGACATGGGACGCCTTTGCCATAACATGTTGCAAATCTTCCTCACGAATCACCCCGGTCTTCAGCGCGATTTTGCCCTGTCCCGGTGTCAACGTCAAATGTTCTCCATTGATGGCAACAGCAGCCTGCGTCAATTCGGTTCCCGCCATACTATTGGCCCGATTTGCCGCATCCCGGATGGCGAGAGCAACCCGTTCGACCTCAAAAACTAATCCCCGACGCATCCCCACAACAGGCGTGGCGGCGATTCCTAGAACCGCTAATTCTCCATCCGTTTTAGCCTCCGCAACCAATGCGGACACTTTGGTGGTTCCAACGTCGAGAGCAAGCATTAGTTGGCGTTTAGGCACATCACACCTCCGGCTGACTTTATCGACAATACTCCCCTCTTCCTTTTCTCGCTGCTAAGCCAATATTCCTGCATTCAATGAACAGAATGATAGAATTTTGTCTGCTCTACCCACTCACTGAAAAGACCTCGCCTGATTACGGCAAGAGGCCCTCAAAATCTCAGGGGCGAACGATGATTTCAGAAAGAGCGGCTACCTGGCAACAATGTCTGCACCTAAAGAACGCAGACGATAATCCAGATTTTCGTAGCCACGTTCGATGACTTCGCGCCCACGAATAACCGTTTCTCCCTCCGCAATCAACGCCGCATTGACCAACGCGGCCCCCGCTCGGAGATCAGGAGCAGTGACCACGGTCCCATGTAATGGATGACCTCCATAAATGAGCGCTACGCGCTGATCCGCAACAATTTGTGCCCCAAGCCTTCTCAATTCGATGGTATGACCCAAACGATTTTCAAACACGCGTTCGGTGATTAAATGAACCCCTGGCACTTGCAAGAGAAAGCTCATGAATTGGGGCTGCAAATCCGTCGCAAATCCAGGATAAGGTGCCGTAGCAATCGAGACCGGGCAGGGCTTAAAGACTCCTTCACTGACAACACGAACGGTTTCCGCATCGAGTTCCTCAATCATGACGCCCAGTTCTTTAAGCCGTGTCCATAGTCCGGGTAAATGATCAACCATACAGTTTTGCACCACAATATCGCCACCCGTGGCGGCCACGGCTAAAATAAACGTCGCCGCCTCAATCCGGTCTCCGATAATGGTGTGTTCAGTGGCCCCCAAATGAGGATTCCCGGTAACCCGGATGTCGGGAGTACCGGCTCCTCGAACAGTGGCTCCCAATTTTTCAAGAAATTGGGCCAAATCCACAATCTCGGGTTCCATTGCGGCATTCCGAATCCTGGTCTCGCCCTCGGCCATGGCTGCAGCCATCAACACATTTTCCGTGGCTCCCACACTGGGGAATGGGAAATGCACTTCATTGCCGTGAAGCCCGTCGGCGCGCAACACGGTACGGCCGTCTTCATCGCAAATGCGCGCCCCTAATTGTTCTAGGGCATACAAATGCAAATCAATGGGACGTTGTCCAATGGCACAGCCTCCCGGTTGTGTCGCTTCTGCCGCCCCGAGGCGTGCTAATAACGGTCCCAATAAAAAAATTGAAGCGCGCATTTCTTGCATTAATTCGGCTGGAACCACATAGTTATTAATAGTTCGCGGGTCGACAAAGATATCGGAACCCCGTCGTTCCACTTCGGCCCCTAAGGCCTGAAGCACTTGGCTCATAACACGAATATCGCGTAGGTCCGGCACATCATGCAATAACACGGGACGACTAGCAAGAACCGTTGCTGCCATGATCGGCAAGGCAGCGTTTTTGGCGCCGTTTACTCGCACGGTTCCTGTAAGCCGCCGCCTTCCCCGTACCACAAATTCTCCCATGTTCCCTCGGTTCCTCCCTCTCCGGGCCCGATCCAGCGCACTTCGGGCCGCAACACAATATGATAGCGCTGGAACACATGACAGCGAATCCGTCGCATCAACGTTAAGACATCACGAGCTTTAGCCTTGCCCCGATTGACAATAAAGTTCGCATGCACTGGAGATACCACCGCATCACCCACATGCCATCCTTTAGCGCCGATGCTCTCAATCAACCGCCCAGCATAATCGGGGTGAGGATTTTTAAATACACTGCCAGCATTGGCATCTCCGACTGGCTGAGTGCGTTTGCGGTAATCCATAAAATGACGCATGTTGTCTAAAATGGCATGCATATCACCATGCTTAAGCGTCATACTCGCTTCCAAGGCAATCCAATGACGTACCATAAATTGACTCCGACGGTACTCAAATCCCGCATCTGTGGCGCTCAAGGTCTTAATACCATATCCCGGCTCCCATACCCGTATTTGCTCCACGATGTTTCGCATTTCCGACCCGTGAGCTCCCGCATTCATCACCAATGCGCCACCCAAGGTTCCTGGAATACTCACCGCAAACTCGAGTCCCTGAAGCGCCGCTTGATGCGCTTTATGGGCCAATTTGGTTAGTAAGACGCCCGCCCCCGCAACGATGCGTTCCTGATCAACCAAAATGTGGCGTAACGCTCTTGAGGTCGAAATCACCACAGCATCTAATCCAAGATCTGACACCAACACATTGGTTCCTTGACCCAACACAAAAAAAGGAATTTCATGCTGATCAACCCAGTTCAGTATCTGAATCAGGTCCTCTTGTGAATTCGGTTGAACATAAACGGATGCCGGACCTCCAATGCGAAAAGAGGTGTGCCGAGATAATGGTTCGTTTTCTAAGACCGGACCAATATCCCAGTGACGCAATTCGGTCGCAATCTCTGACGCGTTCAATGCACACCCCTCCTGCTACCGTTCGTGAGCTTCTAGAATCGTTCGTGCGATCTTTTCAGACGCCAATGGATCATAAATCGCCAAAGCAGCCGACGCCATTTTACCACGTCGATCCCTATCTTTGAGGATGGCAATTAGTTCCGTTTCGCCACGTTTCAGCAAATCCGGCTCCGGTATCAGGATCCCGGCTTGACGGTTCGCAATCACTTGCGCGTTTTTTGTTTGATGATCTTCACTGACATGGGGAGAGGGCACCAAAATTGACGGAAGCCCAAATGCTGTGCAATCGGCTATCGTCATAGCCCCTGCCCGTCCCAAAAAAACATCGCTCATGCGATAAAACTTTTGAATCTCATAAAAGTATTCGAAGACCCGAACCTGTTTTGGGTTCCAAGTCGGAATATGGTTCAATTGCTCCATAATCCCCGTATAATACCGACGACCTGTTGCCCATAATAAGACCCATTCGGGATGTTCTTGAAATCGCGGCAAAAACTGTAACCAAAAACGGTTGATAGCCTCCGCCCCTTGACTCCCTCCCGTAGCCAATATCACAATCTGGTCA